>NZ_JBJHZX010000012.1:0-116583 GCF_045310515.1 Candidatus Clostridium eludens
AAGAATGCAGTAGAAGCTGGAGTTAACGTTTCACTTGAAACTGGAATGTTAGTTAACAGTGAAGTTGTATCCGGTCCAAACAAAGATTTACTACCACATTTATTATAATATAATAATTTGTAAGGTGAATTTTAATAACCGCAAAAATTAAAAATGAAAATATTTTAAACTAAATTCCAGTAGAATAATACATTTATTTTACTGGAATTTAATTTTGCAGTTTTATCCGATAGTAAAAAATATGTATATTTTTAATGAAAAGAGTAGACTTTTTTTTATAAAGTTATTGAATATTTATTTTACATGTGATATCATAATTCATATATTTAATTGAAATACACATGTCTTTCAATTACGGACAAGGTGTGATTTTATGAACAATAAATTTCTTATAATTGATACCAGCATACTTCCAGATATATTTGTCAAAGTAGTAAAGGTAAAGGAACTTCTTAGAACTGGAGATGTAAAAGATATATCAGAAGGTGTAAAACAGGTAGGTATAAGCAGAAGTACCTATTATAAATATAGGGATTCAGTTTTTACTTTGTCTGAAGGTGTAGCAGGACATAAAATAACTATGGGGTTGACATTAGCACACAAAGCAGGTACATTGTCAAGAATACTTGATAGTATAGCTCAAAAAAAAGGAAACGTCCTTACTATAAATCAAGATATACCTATTAATAATGCTGCTAATGTATCTATAACTTTTGACGCTTCTGAATTAGAAGTGGAAGTTGACGAATTGATGGAAGATATAAGGGCGTTAAAAAGTGTAATAAAGGTAGATTTGGTAGCAGTAGAATAATTAACGTGCTTTTTCGACAATTTGTTGTACATGCATTTATTTTGAACAGTTTTAGAAGATAGTTACTTTAGGTTTTTATATAAAGAAAACCATGAAAAGGAAGAGTAAATAATAAACTGCTTTATAGAGAGGGGAATCCATAGGCTGAAATATTCCCTAAGAAAGAATTATTGAAAACCACCTTTGAGTTGAGTACTGAAATTCATGTTTAGTAGGTACTTCCGCAGATCTGCGTTATGGATATAGAGATAACAGTAATGTTTAGTTTAAGGTTTATAAAGGTGGAGAGTTTAATTTTAATTAAACGTTATTAAATATTATTGTTAATTTGGGTGGAAACGCGATAAAACTCGTCCCATAGGGGAAGGGTTTTTTATTTTCACATTAAGTAAATTAAAGATACTAAATAAAAGGGGGCAATAAAATGGCAAATATAGCGATGCTTGGATATGGTGTAGTAGGTAGTGGTGTGGCTGAACTTATATTTAGAAATAAATATAAATTTAAAAATGAACTGAATGAAGAACTAGTATTATCAAAAATTTTAGTTAGAAGTATTAAAAAACACATAAATAGTAAAAATGAGGGGATTTTAACAGAAAATATAGATGATATTTTTAAAGAAAAGGTGGACATTATAGTGGAAGCTATGGGAGGTCTTGATCCGTCTTATGAATACGTAAAAAGAGCCTTAAACATGAAAAAACACGTAGTTACAGCTAATAAAGATTTAATTGCAGAATACGGATATGAGCTTTTACAATTAGCAAAGAAAAATGGAGTTACTATTCATTTTGAAGCAAGTGTAGGGGGAGGAATACCTATACTCAAGTCAATAAATGAGTGTCTTGTAGGAAATGAAATAAAAAGTATAAAATCTATATTAAATGGTACTACGAATTTTATATTATCTAAAATGAATCATAGTGGTATGAGTTATGAAGAAGCCTTAAAACTTGCCCAAAAATTAGGTTTCGCAGAGGCTAATCCAGAATCCGATGTTAAAGGATATGATGCAGCTAGAAAGCTTTCTATTTTATCTACAATTGCGTATAACAGGAGGGTAGATTGGAAGGATATAAATATAGAAGGTATTACACAAATTGATGAATATGACTTTAAATATGCTAAAATGGAAAAATGCAGTATAAAGTTGATGGGAATTAGTAAAATTGACAACGAAGATATATATGCAGCTGTTATGCCGGTTATGGTAAAAGAAGATTCTGTTCTTGGAAAAATTGAGGACGAGTATAATGCTATTTTAGTAGAAGGAGATGCTGTAGGAGATGTAATGTTTTCAGGAAAAGGTGCAGGGATGTTTCCTACTGCCAGTGCAGTATTTGCAGATATAGCAGATATAATTGAGCAAAAGAAAGAGAAGTTTATCACTTTTAGTAGTGAAAAGGCCAGTATAAATAAAGCATGGGAGTTAAAGGGAAAATGGTTTCTGAGAGTGAAAACACAAGATAGAGTAAAAGTTATACAGGGTATATCTTCAAGCTTTAAAAGTTGTTACATTTTATCTAGTACTTTCTCAGGAAATGAAGAAGAAGTAGTAGCTTTTGTTAATGCAGACAATGAAATTTCAGTGGATGACTACATTGAAAAAGTAAAGGTAAAAGGAGAAGCCTGTGATGTTAAAAAATTATTAATTTTGCACTAATATATATTTAAATAGTGGTTATTATACTAGTCCATTTTACATAGTGCCCTAGTGCCCGTTGATATGATAATTATTACCGGAATTTGTTTCCACTTGATATCTTTAAAAATAAAAGATATTTTTTATGAAGCTAGGAGGAGTTTATATGGCTAAAATAAAAGTTAGAATACCGGCTACTACTGCAAATATGGGACCGGGATTTGATACTTTAGGTATGGCTTTAAAATTATACAATGAAATTGAAGTAGAAGAAATAAATGAAGAGACAAAGATATATAATAACGGGTTAAAATCTAAAGAAGATTTTAAAAATAATCTTATATATAAGAGTATAACAGAGACTATGGATAAACAAAAATATCCTTATAAAGGATTTAGAATAGATGTAGTTAAATGTGATATACCTATTTCAAGGGGACTTGGGAGTAGCTCGGCTTGTATAGTTGGCGGTATAAAAATAGCAAACGCAATTATGAAAGATAAAATGAATTTAGAAGATATAATTGATTTAGCTACTAAAATGGAGGGACATCCAGACAATGTAGTACCGACAATAGTGGGAGGTATGGCAATATCTTTAAAAGTGGGAGAAGATATAAAATATTCTAAGGTAGATTTACCTGGCCAGCTAAAATTTGTTGCTATGATACCATCCTTCCAGGTGAATACCGCTCTTTCTAGAAAAGTTTTACCTAAGTCATATTTAAGAGAAGACTGTATATTTAATATATCAAGGTCTGCCATGCTCATAAGTGCTCTTTATAATAGAGAATTTGATAAGCTTAGAACATGTTTTGATGATAAAGTTCATCAGCCCTATAGAAGAAATTTAATAAAAAATTCTGATGATGTTTTTCAAAAAGCAATGGAATTCGGAGCTGTAGGAGAATTTATAAGTGGCTCTGGCTCCACTCTTATGGCGGTATTAGATAAAAATGAAGATGAATTTATGATGTCTATGAAAAAATATTTAAGTGGACTTGAAGATAATTGGAATGTAATTTTACTTGAACCAGATTTAGAAGGAGCTAAAATTGTGAGTTTAATATAGATAATGTGATACACACCTCTTTATATATTGCTTTTTATAGTAATGAGTTCATAAGGTATTTTTTAATTGTTGTTTGTTTTCAGATATCTAAAATAGAGGAATCTGATTGTTTGTGTAGAATTCTAAAGTTAGTAAATAAATGTAAAGAGGTGAGCCTATGTTAGATGTTGAGATAAAGCTTAACGACATCGAAATTTCAAGCATTGAAGAGAAGGATTTGATTGAAGTACAAAGATGGATGGAAACCAATAATGCTTTTCTCAAAGAAGAAACCAGTCTGGAAGAATTGAAAGATAGATTTTTAGAAAGTTATGTAAGTCAATGTGAGTTCTTTCTCAAAATAGAAAAAAGAGGAAAATTGCTAGGTATGTTAAAGGGGAGACTTGAATTTAAAAAGGAAAGTGAACTTTGGATATGGTTTTTTTATTTAGATGATGTGTGTGATAATGTTGATTTGCATAGTATTATAATAAAGCATATGATGAAATACTTTAATAAAAAATATGGGGTAAATATTTTTTTTAGTAGAATAATTAAAGACAAAATAGGCAGCATAAGCCTTTGGAGAAACTTAGGATTTAATTTTAGTAGAATGGTAAAAAACTTTTATAATATTAATGGGAAATATATGGATATGATAATTATGAAGAAGATTGGTGTCTGACAGTAATATTTTTTTTCTACCTGTAATAATAATATATAGGGATACTATAAAATAGGGGTGAAAAAATGAGATACACACGATATGATTTAAAAAAAGATAAAGACACTAAAATATTTATAATTTCAATATTAACATTATTTTTTATGGCTTTTGTAATTGGAACTTTTGTATTTAAGGTAATAATAAAGAACACAGGTAATTTTGGTGAGAATATATCCGAAAGTCAGGTAGAGAGGGCTAATTCTAATAGTAAATATGTAAAATTTATAGCTGTTCAAGGTGGAGTTTATAGAGATAACAATAATGCAAATGCAGAAAAAAATTTATTAGCCAAGTATGGACTGGCCTTTTGTATAACTGATTCGGATAAGACAAGAGTTTTTCTAGGTATTTATCCAGAGGAAAATGGAAAACAAATTATGGAATCTCTTACATCACAAAAAATAGACAATACTCATATGATATTCACAGTAAATCAAAATAGTTCATGTAATGTAGAAATAACACAAATAATAAATGCAAATCTTAAGATATTGAATAAACTTTCGGAAAGTGATGTAAAATCTATAAAAACAGAAGACTTGAAAAAATGGTGTTCTTCTTTAAAAGATGTGGAGAGTAATGATAACAACGGGAAACTGATTTTAAAAGAATTGAAGGAATATATAAATAAGCTTCCACAGGAAATTGAAAAATCAAATGGTGAGCAGAATTATATCTACATATTTAATGTATTAAAAAAAGTAGCTTCTAGTTAACTGAATATTAATTAGAAATAATTTCAAGGAGATATGGCCGGTATAGGGGTATTTACACCAGTACTTGCCATTTTTATATGTAATTTAAAAATTTTTTTGAACAATAATATATATACTTGTTTATGGTTTTATTAAATGATAAACTATATAAGATATATTGTTAAGGTAGGGGATTTCATGTGAAGGGAGCCGGAAAAAGCGGAGGTTTTATATGGCTTTTTATATTTTTAGGAGCCATATGTGGTAGTCTTATAGGAGATGCTGTTGGAAATAGTTTTAACTTTTTAAGTTTTTTTAAAAATTTTTATTCAATAGGAATGTCTGAACCAGTTGTATTGAATTTTAAAGTTATGGTTCTAACTCTAGGTATAAATTTTAGCATAAATATTATGACTATAATTGGTATAATTATGGCTATAATATTATATAGAAAATATTAGGAAGTGATAACATGAAAATTGTATTGGCTTCAGCATCCAGTAGAAGAAGGGAACTTTTAAATAGATTAGTAGAAGGTTTCAAGGTAGTAACAAGTGATTTTGACGAAGATTCTGTGTTATTTCAAGGAAAATGTGGGCCTTATGTTATGGAACTGGCTGAAGGCAAAGCAAAAAATGTATGCAGTAAATTAAAAGATGAAAACTTAATAATAATAGGGTGTGATACCACAGTGTTTTTAAAAGGAAAAGTACTTGGAAAACCAGCTGATAAAGAGGAAGCATTTTACATGTTAAAAGAACTAAGTGGAAATGAACATCAGGTATACTCAGGTATAGCAGTTATAGATAAGTTTTCAGGTAAAATAGTTAAAGATTTTGTTTGTACTACTGTAAAATTTTCTGAAATAGATGATACATGTATAGAAGATTATTTAAAAACGGAAGAATACAAGGACAAAGCAGGAGCCTATGGTATTCAAGGCTACGGGGGAGTTTTCGTAAAAGAAATTCACGGATGTTATTATAATGTAGTAGGATTACCTTTAAATAAGTTGTATAATATGTTAAGTGGGATTGGGGTAAATTTATAGTAGGGAGTTTTAAAATGAAAGATACCTTAAAAATTATGGATTTACCAGTAAATGAAAGGCCCAGAGAGAGATTATTTAGATATGGTCCGGAAGCCTTATCCAATTCAGAACTTTTAGCGGTAATACTTGGCACAGGCACTAAAGGTGAGAACATAGTATCTTTAAGTAATAGAATAATAAAGAATAATGGAGGATTAAATGGTGTTTTTAATTCTAATTTAGAAGATTTTACAAGTGTTTCAGGTGTTGGAAAGGCCAAAGCTGCTAAAATATTAGCTGTAGTGGAAATGTCAAAGAGATTTAAATCCTACAGAGATGGCGATAATTATAAGATCCGTAATCCAAAGGATGCAGCAATGCTTGTTATGGAAGAAATGCGGGGGTTGAAACAAGAATATCTTAAGGTCGTCATGTTAAATACAAAAAATGTGGTTATAGAAATTAAAAATGTATTTATGGGCAGTCTGAATTCATCTATAATACACCCAAGAGAAATATTTTATTATGCTATAAAAAAGAACAGTGCCTCCATAATTGTGTGTCATAATCATCCTTCTGGAGATCCGTCTCCTAGTGATGAAGATGTAAACGTAACTTTTAGATTAAAAAAGTGTGGTGAGATATTAGGTATACAATTAGTAGATCATATAATAATAGGCGGTGGGATATTTATTAGTTTAAGAGAAAAAGGAATTTTATGAGATTGAAAGGAGAAATATAAATGGGTTTTTTTGGAATATCGAGAGATATGGGAATTGATCTAGGAACAGCTAATACATTAATATATGTTAAAGGAAAAGGAATAGTGCTTAGAGAACCTTCTGTGGTGGCTATAAACAATGATGTTAAGAAAGTAATGGCAATAGGCAATGATGCAAAAGATATGATAGGCAGAACTCCAGGTAATATAGTAGCTATAAGGCCTCTAAAGGATGGAGTTATTGCTGATTTTGATGTGACTCATACTATGCTTAGAAAATTTATAGAGAAAGTAAGTCCTAAATCAGCATTTACAAGTCCTAGGATATTTGTTTGCTTTCCCTCTGGAGTTACTGAAGTAGAAAAAAGAGCAATAGAAGAAGCAACAAAACATGCGGGAGCTAGGGATGTGCTTCTTATGGAAGAACCTATGGCAGCTGCAATTGGAGCTGGACTTCCGGTAAATGAACCTACAGGAAGTATGATTGTAGATATAGGTGGGGGTACTACAGAAGTTGCGGTAGTATCACTTGGAGGAATTGTTACAAGTAAATCACTTAGAATTGCTGGTGATGAATTGGATCAAGCTATAATAAATTACATAAAGAAAGAATACAATTTAATGATAGGTGAGAGAACAGCAGAAAATGTGAAAATTGAATTAGGTTCAGCATATGATACAGGAGAAGAAAACTCCATGGAAATAAGAGGAAGGGATTTAATATCAGGATTACCTAAAGTTATAAATATAACTGAAAGTGAAGTTAGGGATGCTTTAAAGGAACCTATACTGTCCATAACTGATGCCATAAAGACAACTCTTGAAAAAACACCGCCAGAGCTTGCATCAGACTTAATGGATAAAGGAATCATGCTGGCAGGTGGAGGAGCAATGCTCAAAGGATTAGATCAGTTAATAAATATAGAGACACATATGCCTGTTCACATAGCAGAAGCACCTCTTGATTGTGTTGCACTGGGTGCAGGAAAAGCATTAGATACTATTGATAAAATAGTAGCTAGTAGAAAATAGTTATGAGTGATATATTATGAGATTTTTAAAAAATAAACTTGTAATAACTATAATAATGCTCTCAATTATTTTCTTAATATTAATTTCTTTTAGCATTAAGAGTGATGGTAATTCAGTTATAAGAAATGGTGTAGGTATTACTTTTAATTCCTTACAGGGAGGATTATATAAGCTTAACAGTAAAATAAAAGATTCTATAAGTTTTATATTAAATTTTTCTAATGTAAAAAAGGACAATGAAGAGTTGAAGAAAAAAAATAGTTTGCTAGAAAACAAACTTGTAGAATATAATTCTTTAAAAAACGAAAATTCTCAGTTAAGAAAAGAACTAAACTTTAAACAGCAAAGGACGGAATATAATTACATAGGGTGTGATATAATAGGAAAAAGCAGCAACGGGGTTTTAGATGAGTTTGCAATAAACAGGGGAACTGAAGATGGAGTAGGAAAACAAATGGTAGCTGTTACTGCAGAAGGTTTAGTAGGTCAAGTTATACATGTAGAAAAAAATTGGTCTATAGTTCAATGTTTGACTAATGAGAATATGGCAGTAGGAGGAACTATTGAGAAAACAGGAGACGAAAGTGGAGTAGTAAATAGCGGCATTGTAAAAGGATATAAAAGCGATGAAAGTGAGTTTTTAGCCAAACTGTATTATCTTCCTCAGGAATCTACCGTAAAAAAAGGAGATACAATTTTAACGTCAGGAATCGATAATTCTTATCCTGCTGGAATTAGAATTGGAACAGTAATAGATGTAGAAACTGATAAGGGAAAGGTAATGAAAAATGCCACAATAAAACCTTATGTAAACTTTGACAAAATTGAAGAACTGCTTATAGTGGTCCCTAAAAATAAAATAGATATAAAATATTAGGGTGATGTAAAATGAAAAAAATATTAGTACTGGGTCTTTTGTCTATATTGTTGTTTATATTAGACAACATATTAATGCCTTTTTTTGCTATAAGAACTTTTTACCCAAGTCTCCTCTTAATCTTTATAATTTGCTACTCTATTGTAAATGGAAGATGGGAAGGATTATGGCTTGGAGTATTTGTAGGACTACTACAGGACGTATATTTTTCTAGAGGTTTCGGAATAAATGGATTTACCAATATGATAATATGTGTAATTGCAGGAGCTATAGGAGATAGTATATTTAAGGAAAAGAGACTTATTCCTGTTATTTCCTGCTTTTTACTAGTTTTGCTTAAAGGTACTTTAGTGTTTGGTATATTATATTTACATGGTGTATATGTAAATATAATAAATGTACTTTTGGGAAGTATTTATGATATGATATTATGCATTTTTATATATAAACCTGTATACAACCTTTGTAATAAAGAATATATGCAAGTTAAATGGAAATTTTGAAAACAAATGAGATAATTTATAATTGGAGATGATATTTTGTGAAAAAGAAGAAGCACCCTAATATTACAAGGTATACTACCATTATAATAATTATGCTAATTCTTTTTGTAACTATGGCTATGAGACTTTTTTTTCTCCAGGTAGTACAGGGTAAAGAATATAAAGAACAGTCAAACAATAGGTCTATAAGAGAAATTCCCGACGTAGCCCCTAGAGGAGATATTTTAGACAGTAAGGGAAATAAATTGGCTACAAGTACGCTAGGTTATATGCTGGTATATAATCAGACAGATGAAAGTGACAAAACATTTTTTTCTACTATGGATGAGGTATTTAAAGTACTGGACCAAAGCGGGGAAAGCCAGCAAGATGACTTTGAACTTAAGATAAATCCTTTTGAATTCCAATTTAGAAGTGATGATGAAAACACTAGGAAAAACCTTGAAATTAGGTTTAAAAGAGATAGGGGATTAAATGATACCATAGAGAAAAAAATCAAGAGCAAAAATAAGAATATTTCACAAGATGATCTGGACAGTCAGGTTAACAAAGAACTTTTAAAAATATCTGCAGAAGATACCTTCAAGGCACTTTTAAAGCAATATAAAATTCCTAGTGGATATTCACTGGAGGAGCAGAGAAGATTTATGATTGTTAAAGATACTTTAAAGATGCAGAGTTTTTCAGGTTATAAGCCGGTAATAGTGGCAAGCAATATAACAAAGGATACTGCCTTTAAGTTTTTACAAATGTTAAATGAACTTCCAGGAATAGATGTAAATACCCAGCCTATAAGGTCTTATCCTAATGGGGAGTTAGGATCTGCTTTTCTAGGTTATATATCAAAAATAGCTTCTAACTATGAAAAATATAAAGATAAAGGGTATGATATAAGCAGTGACTATGCAGGCCAGGCTGGAATTGAAGCTGCCTTTGAAGACAGGTTAAAAGGAACAAAAGGGGGAAAAATAGTAAAACTTAATAAAGATGGCAGGATACTTGAAGAATTAGGGAACAGAGATTCATATCCAGGACAAACTGTTCAGCTTACAATAGATAAAGATGTTCAGGCAGCAGCAGAAAAATCACTGGATGAGAGAATGGCGGAATTGAGGCAAAATCCTTATGGCCAAGAAAGAGCTGATACCACAAATGCAACTAGAGGGGCGGCAGTGGTAATTAACATACATACAGGAGGTATAATAGCTTTAGCCAGCAGACCTGGATATGATCCTAATTTATTTGCACAACCGGGTAAACTTTCTACGGAGCAATACAACAAATATTTTAATCCTGATTTAGAGCAATTTGGAAGAGACTATATTAGAAATAGAAACATTACTGGGAATTTTCCAGGAGAGAGCGAAGATGACGTATTAAACACACTTTTTCCTATTGATAAAAGTATAAAAAATAATACTACCATAAGACAGGACCTTTATGATATATATCCAAAACCATTTTATAATTATGCAACCCAGTCTCTAATACCACCAGGGTCCACTTTTAAGCCTATGACTGCTATTGCAGGGCTAGAAAGTGGGGCAATACCTCTAGGTTTTAGTTTTTACGACAATGGTACCTTTAATCAGGGAGGAAGGCTGGTAAAATTTGAATTAGATGGAGCTAATGGACTTGTAAATCTTACAAGTGCCATACAAAAATCAAGTAATCCTTACTTTATGGAAGTGGCAAGAAGGATTAGAGAAGCTTTTGGAGATGATACCCTGGCTAAATATGCATGGAAGTTTGGCTTAGGAGTACCATCAAACAGTGATGTAAAACCGGCTACAGGTATAGAAATTCCCGAGAAGTTTGGTCAGGTATATAATACTGTATCTAATGAAAATAGTTTTGCCAACACGTATCTTTGGAAGACCATGTCAGTACTTAAAAGTGGAATAGATGACAAGGGCAACAGTATAGTTAAAATGGATTTATACGATAATGACAGTGATTCTAGTGGAGTTAAGTCATTGAAAAAGGAAATAAAAACTTTAATACAAAATTCCATAAAAGGTGGAAGTAAGGCTTTTAACAAGGAAAAATATAAACAACTGTTTTTAGAACTTACTAAAGAAGATTCAAACAATAAAAAAGATATTAATGATAAAGAAATGGATAATTTAATTGATGCTATATATTATATAACTGTTTCAGATGCCAATGCTCAATTAGATGTACCTGCAAATATAGAAAATGCTGCTATAGGACAGGGATTAAATCAGTTTACTCCACTTCAAATGGCAGATTATATTGCAACGCTTGCAAATGGTGGAACCAGATATAAGCTTCATCTGGTAGACAAGTTTTTGGATTCTGACGGAAATGTTATTGAACAGGTCAAACCAGAGGTTCTTGAGAATACAGGGGTTAAGGCTGAAAATATAGAGGCAGTTAAAGCTGGAATGGAGGCCGTTAATGAAAAAGGTACTGCAGCCCAGGCTTTTGCAGATTTCCCTATAAAGACTGCAGGAAAAACAGGTACTGCAACTATAGGAAGCCAGGAACAGCAGTCTCAAATTGGAAGAACAGACTATGCGGAATATGTGGGATATGCACCTATGGATAATCCTGAAATAGCTGTGTGTGTTGTTGTGTTTGACGGAGGTATGGGAGCAGGTTCTGCCAATATAGCTAGAGATATTTATTCTGCGTACTTTCATATAAATGATGGTAATACTCAGCAGAATGGATCAAATGCTAGCCAAAACAGTAATTAAGTCATAATTTGCGAATAGGATATATCCTATTCGCAAATTTACATATAATCTATATATAATAGTTAAAATATGATATTATATGCTTAAGAAAAGGTTTAGCTTAGATAAGATATTCTCAAAAATACTATAAATTAAAAAAATATAAGAATTTTTGATAAGCAAAGTTAAAATATAAGGAGGATTTATATGAATAATGTTGAAATATTATTTATGAGGTAACTTATGGAGGCTAATTTATGATAGATAATAATATATTAGTTAAAGGTAATAGAGATGGTATAAATGTAGTTGTAAATATAAATAAGTTTAAAGATTTTGAGGAAATGCTCGAAGCTTTGATTAATAGACTTTCGGTGGGCAAAATGTTTTATAAAGGGTGCACTTTAAAGATAATTACAGACTTAAAATACATAAATCAAAAGCAATTTATTAAATTAAAAGACATATTGTTTGAAAAATTTTTAATAAAAGAATGTATATTTGAAGATAGTAATGAAAAGCCTAGTAAGATATTTTCTGGCATTTATGAAGGTAGAACTAAATTTTTAAGAAGGACCATAAGAAGTGGACAAGTCATAGATTATCTAGGAAATATAGTTATAATAGGAGACGTAAATGCTGGTTCAGAGATATATGCAGGAGGCAACATAATAGTTTTTGGAACACTGAGAGGATATGCCCATGCAGGATTTGGAGGGAATTCTAAAGCAATAGTTGCTTCCATTTGTTTACAGCCAGAAATGCTTCAAATCGCTAACTTAGTAACCAGGTCACCAGAAGACAGCATTAAGCCTCAATATCCAGAAGTAGCTAGGATCAGAGGAAACATAATAATAGTAGAACCATATTTGCCTAATAAGTTTATTTAAGGGAGGTAGTGTAAATGGGAGAAGCAATTGTAGTAACATCAGGCAAGGGAGGGGTCGGAAAAACTACTACTACAGCTAATATAGGGACGGGATTAGCTGCTTTAAACAAAAGTGTAGTATTAGTAGATGGGGATACCGGACTTAGAAATCTAGATATTCTTATGGGACTTGAAAATAGAATTGTGTTTACCTTGTTAGATGTGCTAGAAAATAAATGCAGACTTAAACAGGCACTTATAAAGGATAAAAGATTATCAAACCTATATCTTTTACCTACAGCGCAAACTAGAGATAAGGAAGACATAAGTTCACAGCAAATGATGAATTTAATACATGAATTAAAAATGGAACATGATTATGTAATAATAGATTGTCCAGCAGGAATTGAACAAGGTTTTGAAAATGCTGTGGCAGGGGCAGACAGAGCATTGATAGTAGTAAATCCTGAAGTTACTTCGGTTAGAGATTCAGACAGGGTTATTGGCAAACTTGATGCTAAAGGACTTGAAAATCACCAGCTTATAATAAATAGGCTAAATTATAAAATGACCAAGAATGGACAGATGTTAGATGTAAATGATATATTAGATAGTTTAGCTATAGAACTCATAGGAGTAGTGCCAGATGATAGAAGTATAACTGTTTCAACTAATAGGGGAGAGCCAATAGTATTAGATAAAAGCGCTGTTTCAGGTCAGGCCTTTAGAAATATATCCAGGAGAATAACAGGTGAAGAAGTACCTCTTATAGATTTAAGTTCCGGGCAAGAAGGATTGTTTTCATCCATAAAAAAAATATTTGGTATTAAATAAAGGGGGTAGGGCAATGGATTTGTTTAGGGTATTTTCCAAGCCATCTTCCAAAGATATAGCTAGAGAGAGATTGAAATTAATATTAATACATGACAGGTGTAGCATGTCACAGGAAGTATTAGAAGACATAAAAGAAGATATACTTGAAGTGCTTTCTAAGTATATGGAAATAAACTATTCTGAAATAGATGTGAAAATGACAATTACCGAGGAACTTGATGCAGATCCAGTAGCACTTGTTGCCAGTATACCTGTAAAAAAAGTTAAGTATAATAAATAGGCTGTGTATTATACATAGCTTTTTTATTTTTCTGTGGTATAATCATTATAGTTATATTGGAGGGATGTGAATGTTTCTTGAAAAATTTACCATCAGTAAAAGATTCTTAAGAGAATTTGACTTTCCTATACTTATTACAATATTAGTTATATGTGCATTTGGAAGTTTAAACATATACAGTGCTTCTCATTTAAGTTATGGGAATCAGTATTTAAAGTCTCAACTTGTTTGGGTAGCCTTAGGGTTTATATTAATTTATTTTATACTTTTGGTAGATTATGCTTTAATAAAAAGTTATGCTAGTATAGTATATTGGTTTGGTGTATTTTTACTTATTATAAACTGTATACCTATGTTTCAATATACAGTAAATGGAGCTTCATCATGGATTAAAATTGGAAGATTTACCATGCAGCCTTCTGAGTTTGCCAAGGTAGGAATTATACTGATGCTTGCAAAACAGTTAGATGATATGGAAGGAAATATTAATAATTTGAAAAATTTTTTAAAGCTTACACTTTATGCTGCCATTCCAATGCTTTTAATTATAATTCAGCCTGATATGGGAATGACCATGGTTTGTTTTTTTACTGTTCTTGGAATATGCTTTGTAGCAGGATTAGATTTAAAAGTAATACTTGGAGGAATATTAGGATTGACATTAGTAATAGCTATAGCCTGGAATTCTCCAATTATGCCGTACTATCAAAAGATGAGAATTATATCCCTATTCAATGCTGATAAATATCAATTGAGTTTTGCACTACAACTTACACAATCCAAAATAGGAATTGGTTCAGGTGGAATACTGGGAAAAGGATTCTTAAAAGGAACTCAAATATCAGGAGGTTATGTTCCGGAGTCTCATACAGATTTTATTTTTTCTGTAGTTGGAGAGGAATGGGGACTTATAGGGGCAATTTCCTTAATATTATTTTATGGAATTGTAATATATCGTTCTATAAATATAGCTAAGGAATCTAAAGATATATTTGGGTCTGTGGTGTGTGTAGGCATAGTATCTTCTATGTTATTTTCTATTTTTCAAAATATAGGTATGACAATAGGGTTATTACCTATAACAGGTATTACACTGCCTTTTATGAGTTATGGGGGGAGTTCTATTCTTTCAGCTTTTATAAGTATATCTTTGATTCTGAATATAGGTATGAGAAGAAAGAAAATTAATTTTTAGGGTATATGAAAATAATGACAAGTAAAAAATGGACTAGCATGGTGACTATAGTATAAGTTTGGCTGGTTAACTATTTTTTTGTGAAATTTTATAAAGTTCCTTTTTTGTAATGGGCTGATGTTTGCTTGTTAGATAATTAGGGTACTAGTCATAAATATATGGAATTCTAAATATATATTAAATAGCATGATATTTAAAAAGGAGGATTCTGTGGGACGTTATGATTTGGAATATGAGAAATATTATGGTTCATTAAAAAGAGGAATTAATTCTTCACCTTACCCTTATTACGGAAAAATTTCTAATAGAGGAGGTTCTTTTACTAATAAAAAGGGAAATTATTTGGTCAGAAGAATTATAAGAGATTTAATAGGAGTTTTGATTTTATTTATATTTATTATAGCATGTAAGGTGACTTCAAATCCTCAAACCAAGAGTGTATATAATTATTCTAAGGAGGTAATAGATCAAAACTATAATTATAGTAACTTAAAGACTCGATTGAAAAGTATAAATATAAAGTATATTGAAGATAGGATGAAAAATACAGTTAAGCAACTTAGGGTTAATGGGGAAAATTAAATTTCAAGAGGTATTTTTGTGATTAAAATAAATAAATATTTTATTCCCTATATAATACTTTTGGTTGTCATAGGCTATAGAGGGCAGCTCATCTATACATCTATAGTAGTTTTTTTTCATGAAATTATTCATTATTTATTTGCTAGGCATTACAAGTTTTCAGGATTCGACATAGAATTTATAGCAGTGGGCGCTGTTATAAAACTTAAAGATTTGGATGAAGCATTTCCTAGAGAAGATTTAATAATTTCAATTTCTGGTCCCGCAGGGAATTTGATTTTTAGTGGATTTTTTTACCTTATGTATAAAATTTACTATGTAGATTTTTGTTATGTACTTTTTTCTATAAACTTAGCTATAGGACTATTCAATTTGATACCAGCTTTTCCCTTGGATGGAGGTAGGATACTAAGAAGTATTTTAAATTTTAGAATATCATATAAAAAAGCAAATAAAATTACTGTGATAGCCAGTATAGCTGTTGGAGTAATACTTATGTTAGTTTATGTATTTTTATTTTTAAATGGACATAATAATTTCAGTATTGGAATAATAGCAATATTTATAATGACCACATCTTTAAGAGAAAATGAAAGGATATCTTATATAATTATGGGAGATATTATTAAGAAAAAGTATAAGTTTACAAAAAGGGGTTATATTGAGAATAGAAATTTATCTATATATTACAAACAAAATCTTCTTACAGCTATGAGTTTATTTGATAAAGGCAAATATAATATATTTACGGTTTTAGATGATGACATGAATGTAATAGATTTAATGTATGAGGAAGAAATAATTGAAGCCTTAAAATTATACGGAAATATAACTGTAGAAGAGTTCATGAAGCTATCTGAAAATAAATGACAGAATACCATGATAACATCTGTTTATTTCAAGATACTAAGGTAAATAGATAAGTACAGTACACATAAGGTGCAGCTGTACTTTTTTTAGTGAAAAGTTAAGAGTGAAGAATTAATAGTTATGGATGATTTTCTTTCGTTATGGAATTTAGGTTAAATTTAAGGTTTTTCGTAACAAAGTGGAGAAAAAATTTCCTTAATTCTTAACTTTTAATTCTTAACTTTTAACTCTTAATTACACATTTGTCTGAGGTTATGCTAAAATATAGTGATGATACCTAAGAGGAGGATTTTAATGAATAGAATTTCTGATGATATATTATTTAAAGTAGAAAAACCTGCCCGATATATTGGAGGGGAGATGAATTCTTGTATAAAGAATGAAGAAAAAATAGACATTCGTTATGCATTTTGTTTTCCGGATGTGTATGAAGTAGGAATGTCCCATCTGGGAATGAAAATATTGTATTACATATTAAATGAACGAAAAGATACTTATTGTGAAAGAGTGTTTGCACCGTGGCCAGATATGGAAGAGCTTATGAGAAAAAATCATATATTACTATATGGACTTGAGAGCAAAGAATCTATAGTGCAATTTGATTTTATAGGTTTTACTCTGCAGTATGAAATGAGTTATACTAATATTTTGAATATGTTAAATTTAGCGGGACTACCTTTTAGAGCTTCTGAGAGAAATAGAGATATGCCAATAGTTATGTGCGGGGGACCCTGTGCCTACAATCCTGAACCTCTATGGGATATAGCTGATTTATTTGCTATAGGGGAAGGAGAAGAACAAATAAATGAGATTATGGATTTGTATAAGATGTATAAGGGCAGAAAGGAAGAGTTCTTAAGAAATGTATGCCACATAGAAGGAGTGTATGTACCATCACTTTATAATGTGGATTATAATGAAGATGGTACCATAAAACAATTCAAACCACTTTATGAAGACGTACCTGATAAAATTACCAAGAGGATAATTAAAGACTTTGATAGTGTAATTTATCCTGATAAGCTTATAGTACCATATACAGATATAGTACATGATAGAATAATTCTTGAAACTTTTAGGGGATGTACAAGAGGATGTAGATTTTGTCAGGCAGGTATAATATACAGACCTGTAAGAGAAAAAAGTACATTAAAGTTATTAAATCAAGTAGATGAACTAATAAAAAATACAGGTTATTCGGAAGTATCTTTAACTTCATTGAGTATATGTGATTACTCTGATTTAAAAAATTTAATTTATAACTTTATTAAAAAGTATGAGAAAGATAAAGTAGGGGTGTCTCTTCCTTCCCTTAGAATAGATTCCTTTTCTGTAGAGCTTATAAATGAAATTCAGAAAGTTAGAAAAACAGGACTTACTTTTGCACCAGAAGCGGGCAGCCAGAGAATGAGGGATGTTATAAACAAAGGTGTTACGGAAGAGGATTTGATAAATTCTGTAAAAAGTGCATTTTTATCAGGGTGGTCTACTATAAAATTATATTTCATGATAGGGCTTCCTTATGAAAATAGTGATGATGTAAAAGGTATAGCAGATTTATCTCAAAAAGTGGTGGATGAATATTTTAGTGTTCCTAAAAACATAAGAAAAAAGGGATTGAAAGTAACAGTTAGTACATCTATATTTGTACCTAAACCTTTTACACCTTTTCAGTGGTCAGCCCAGACGAAGATGGAACAAATCAAAGAAAAAATTAAAGTATTAAGATCCTCTATAAACAGCAGAAATATAGTATATAATTGGCATGAAACACCAGTAAGCTATTTAGAAGCTGCATTTGCAAGAGGAGATAGGAAAATGTGTGATGTATTAGTTAAAGCTTATGAAATGGGGGCTAAATTTGATGGATGGTCAGAATATTTTGATTTTGATTTGTGGATGGAAGCCTTCAAAGAATGTGGAATAGATGGAGATTTTTATGTTTACAGAGATAGAAACTATGATGAAGTACTTCCATGGGATTTTATTGATGTAGGAGTGCGTAAGGAGTTTTTAATAGAAGAGAATGAAAAGGCTAAAAAGGCTGTAGTAACTCCTGATTGTAGATTGGGATGCAAGAATTGCGGAGTGAATGTTAATTTAGGAGGTAAATGCTTTGAGGGAGCAGTATTTAATAAAATTCAGTAAAAGGGACAGCATAAAATTTATAGGGCATTTAGATTTGATGAGAACTATACAAAGAATGATAAAGAGATCAGGACTTTCTGTAGAATATTCTAAAGGTTTTAATCCTCATATAAATATGTCTATAGCACAACCTCTGGCAGTGGGAATATATTCTTGTGGGGAGTATATGGATTTATATTTTGAAAAGAAGATTTCAGAACAGGAAATTGTGGAACAGTTAAATAATAGTGCTCCCCAAGGTATAGAAATACTGAGAGCAGATAGAGTTTCAAATGTAGAAAATAAAAAAATATTTAAATCTATGGCAGCAATTAGGGCAGCTGCCTATAATATAAGTATAATGTGCAGTGATATTAGTGAAGTAGGAGAAGATATGACAAATCTGATGAATATGTCAGCTTGGAATACTTTGAAAAAAACCAAGAAAGGTGAAAAGGAAGTAGATATAAAAAAGCTAGTAAAAAGTATATATTATAATATTTGCGATAATAGGCTGGTTTTAGACACTATGCTTTTTTGTGGAAGTCTCGACAATCTATCACCAGAACTTTTGTCAGATTTTATACAAAGTAACATTAGAGGTACTGATAAGAATTCTTTTATTAATATAATGAGAAGAGAAATGTATGGGGAAATAAAAAATAAATTACTCCCTTTATATGAGTATGTAAGTAAAATATAATAAAATTTATTTTTTAGTTAGTTTCAAGAAGAGGTGAAGTATATTTTGAGGGAAATATTTGTTGAGAGGGGAACAAAGGTTTTAAGAATACTTATAAGGCAGGAAGGAATAATTAAGGAGTGTTTTATACAAGAGCATGACGGAAACGCCTATCCAGGGGAAATATACATGGGAGTAGTTAAAAACATAGTGCCGGCTATAAAGTGTGCATTTATAGATATAGGATGTAAAAGAAATGCTTATATGTATATGGATAGTAAATTTAAAAATCTTGATTTGAAAAAAGGAGACAATATTTTAATAGAAGTTCTAAAAGAAGACCAAGGAAAGAAAGGAGCTAAAGTCCTGAAAAATATAAGCGTTCCTGGCAAATATTGTGTCTTAAGTGATTTTGATAAGGGCATACGATTTTCTAAAAAGATACATAACGAATCTTTCAAAAAAAATATATCAGAGAAATTAAAGTTACCTATAGAAACTGGATTAATGATAAGAACTGAAGGTGAAGGTGTTCCTCTGCAGGTAATAAATAATGAAATAGAAAGATTATATAAATTGTATAATCAGGTAATCAAATCAGCTGAATACTCACAAAAGCCTAGATTATTATTTGATAATGCCGGAATACTTGGAGAAGTACTCAGAGATAAAGTTATTGGTGATGATTTTGTAATATATGTAAACAACAAAGAAGATTATAAGTACATAGAAGATTTTTTGAAGGGAATATATAATATAAGTGTAGATTTACAATTGTATACAGGGAACAAAAATTTATTTGCCTTTTATGAGCTAGAAAATAAAATATTAAATTTGAGAAATAATAAAGTAGAATTAAAATGCGGTGGATATATAGTTATAAATAGAACAGAAGCTATGTTCGTAATAGATGTTAACTCAGGCAAAAATGTTAAAAACAACACTATGGACAAGACTGTTCTCATTACTAACCTGCAGGCAGCGGAAGAAATTGCAAGACAAATAATACTTAGAAATTTAAATGGCATAATACTTATAGATTTTATAGATATGGATAATAATAAAAATAAGAAAAAAGTTATGGATAAATTAAAAAATGGATTTTTAAATGATAAGAATAAAACTGTAATATATCCTTTTACAGAGTTAAATCTGGTACAGATAGCAAGAAAAAGAGTTGGAAAGTCCATAAATGATTATATAGAAGAAGAGTGTAGGTGCTGCAGTGGAACAGGTAAAAAAATAAAGTTATCTTATATGATTTTACTTATAAAAAATGAGATTTTAAATATATGTTGTGAAAATGATGTAAAGGATATCCATATTGAAATGGATATTTCCTATGAAAATGATATAGAAAAAAATATGAAAGAATTTATAAAAAATATAGGAGCTGAAGATAAAAGGGTATATATTACTTATGGAAAGAAAATATCTTATAAGATAGAACCGCTTTTATTTATAAGTGATACAGAACAATTTAAAAATTTTAGAGTAAATTGAAAGAACTTTACAAAGGGGATTATATATGTTAAAATGACAGCTGTAGGCCGCTCAAGAAAGGTTATGTAAATTGTTGGGGAATTTCTTCCAATATACCTTTTAGGCGAGACTGGAGTGAGGAGGTGTTTTTATGTATGCAGTTGTAGCAACTGGTGGAAAGCAATATAAAGTTTCAGAAGGAGACATAATATATGTTGAAAAATTAGAGGCTGAAGTTGATTCTACAGTTGAACTTGATAAAGTACTTATAGTGAATAAGGATGAAGGATTAGTTGTTGGAAAACCTGTAGTTGAAGGAGCTAAAGTAAAGGCTAAGGTGCTAAGTCAAGGAAAAGCTAGGAAAGTTATAGTATTTAAATATAAGGCTAAAAAGGATTACAGGAAAAAACAAGGACATAGACAGCCATATACTAAATTACAGATTGAAAAAATTGATGCATAATTATGATTGAAGCATTGTTTGAAAAAAAATCTTGTAATTTGATTTCAGTTGAACTTAAAGGCCATGCAGAGTCAGTAGAACAGGGATATGATTTGGTGTGCAGTGCTGCTTCCGCCATATCCCAGAGTATTGTAATTGGAATAACAGAGGTATTAAAATTGAATCTGAATTATTCCTTGAAAAATGGCTTTTTAAGTTTTTCATTAAAAGATATGGCTGAGGATGACATATTAAAGTGTCAGGTACTTATGAAAACTATGTTACTTGGTTTAAAGAGTATTGAAGTTAGTTTTGGTGAATATATAAGTGTAAAAGAGATGGAGGTGTAAGTTATGCTCATTATGGATCTTCAGCTATTTGCCCATAAAAAAGGGGTGGGTAGTTCAAGGAATGGTAGAGATAGTGAATCCAAGAGACTTGGAACTAAATCTGCTGACGGACAATTTGTTTTAGCTGGAAATATATTAGTTAGACAGAGGGGAACCAAGATTCACCCAGGAAACAATGTAGGAAGAGGGTCTGACGATACGTTATTTGCTAAAATAGATGGTGTAGTTAGATATGAAAGAATGGGAAAGACAAAAAAGAAAGCCAGCGTATATCCTTTAGAGGTAGAAGAATTAGTAGCTGAATAGTTGTTATTAAGGCACCCTGAGAAAAGGGTGCTTTTTTGAAAACGTGATTTATAACTTTTCATAAGGAAGTGATTCATATGTTTGTAGATAGGGCTGAAATATTTGTAAAGTCAGGTAATGGGGGTAATGGGGCTATTTCCTTTAGACGAGAAAAATATGTACCCCGTGGTGGTCCTGACGGAGGGGATGGAGGAAAAGGCGGAGATGTTATATTGACAGTGGATCCAGATATTACAACTTTGCTGGATTTTGCATATAAGAGAAAATATAGTGCAGAGAAAGGTGAAAATGGTTCAGGTTCTAAATGTTTTGGAAAAAATGGAGAGGATTTATATATAAAGGTACCTTTGGGAACGGTTATAAGAGATGTAAGTACTAATAAAATAATGACGGATCTTTCCCATGTTGGAGATAGATATGTGGTGGTAAAAGGAGGAAAAGGCGGCAGGGGAAATGTGAGGTTTACTACTGCTGTAAGGCAGGCACCGGATTTTGCTGAACCAGGAATGCCTGGTGAGGAAAGATATATATTATTGGAACTTAAAATTTTAGCGGATGTAGGACTTTTGGGATTTCCTAATGTAGGTAAATCAACTCTTTTGTCTGTAGTTACTAAAGCAGCACCTAAAATTGCAAACTATCACTTTACAACATTATCCCCTAATCTAGGAGTAGTGAATATTCCTGGAGTACAGGGTTTTGTAATAGCGGATATACCAGGTATAATTGAAGGTGCCTCAGAAGGGGTAGGGCTTGGAATAGATTTTTTAAGACATATCGAAAGGACAAGACTTTTAATACATGTAGTAGATATATCTGGATTAGAAGGAAGAGACCCTTATGAAGATTTTATTAAAATAAATGAAGAGTTAAAGAAATATGATGTAAAGTTATGGGATAAACCTCAGATAATCGCTGCAAATAAGGCAGATGTATTATATGATGATGAGATATTTGAGAATTTTAAGAAAAAGGTAGAAAAGTTAGGATACAACAAAATTTTTAAAATATCTGCAGCCACTAGACAGGGCGTAGAGGAACTTATGAAAGAAGCGGCAAGAGCGCTCAGCAATATACCTATAACAGACATGTATATAAGGGAAGAAGATAAGTTTGTACCTGAGGAAAAGAGATTTACTTATGATATAGAGAAAGATGGAAATGTATATATAGTTAAAGGGAGTTTTGTTGATAGGCTTCTGGCAAGTATTAATGTAAACGATGCGAATGAATTGAGATATTTTCACAAAGTACTTGAGAACAAAGGCGTCATGGAAGAATTAATAAATATGGGAATTAAAGACGGAGATGTAGTTAGACTTAATGATTTTGAATTTGATTATGTATTATAATGGAGAGAAAATAGATGATTAAAAAGGCTATTTTTGGTGGAACATTTGATCCCATACATAACGGACATATACATATAGCTTATGAGGCAATATATAGATTGGGATTAGATAAAATTGTATTTATGCCAACGGGCAATCCACCGCATAAATTGAAAAAGAATATAACAGATGCTTTTTTAAGATATGAAATGGTAAAAGTGGCTATAAGAACGGAAAGCAAATTTACAGTTAGTAATTATGAAGTTAATAAACCTACTTTAAGTTACACCTATAGTACCTTAGAACATTTTAATAAGCTGGAAGTAAAAACCGAATGGTATTTTCTTACAGGAGCAGATTGTTTGATGGATATCGAAAAGTGGAATAAGGTAGATAGTATATTTAAATTATGTAAGTTTATAGTATTTAATAGACCAGGATTTCCAACATTTACTTCAGAAAATATAGAAGCACAGAAGAAAAAAATAGAAGATAAGTATTCCACTAATATAATATATTTAGATGCTCCGTTATTTGATATTTCTTCTACAGTTATAAGAAATAGTGTAAGAGAAGGAAAAAATGTAAATTACTTTTTACCTGAAAGTGTTTGTAATATTATAAATCAGCTAAATCTTTATAAATAAGATTTAACAATTTTTTATTTTGGAGTGATAGAGGATGTGGAGTGAAGAACAAATAAAAGAGTATTTAAAGGAAAGATTATCGAAGAATAGATATGAGCACAGCTTAAATGTAAAAAATACGGCTATAAGATTAGCGGAAATTTATCATGAAGATGTTAAAAAAGCAGGTATGGCAGGCCTTGTTCATGATTGTGCAAAATATATGTCAGATGATGAAATGTTAAATTTGGCACAGAAAAATGGAATCTTTATAGATGAAGTTAGTAGATTAAATCCTAAGCTTCTCCATGGCAGTGTAGGTGTTGTAGTGGCAAAAAACATAATGGGTATTTGTGATGAGGATATATTAAATGCCGTATCTTTTCATACTACTGGGAAAAAGAATATGAATCTTTTAGAAAAAATAATATATATTGCAGATTATATAGAACCTTCAAGAAATTTTCCCGGGGTGGAAGAGCTTAGGAACAAATCATTTATAGATTTAGATGATGCGGTGCTGGATGCATTTAATAATACTATAAAGGTTGTTATAAGTAGAGAGCAGCTTTTACATTTAAATACTATAGAGGGCAGAAATTACCTCATATTTAAAAAAATGTAAAGATATATTATCTACTGGTAATTTAAATCATATAAAAGGCAGCGCTTCAGTAGAAATTAGGTTTAGGAGGTTTTTATAATGAAAAAGGAAATAATAGATACAAAAAAAGCACCTGGGGCTGTAGGACCTTATTCGCAAGCTGTGAAAGTGGGGAATCTTTTATTTACATCAGGACAAATTCCTCTAGTTCCAGAAACTGGAGAATTGATTTCAGATGATATTAAAAAGGCAGCGGAAAGATCACTTGAAAACATAAAAGCATTACTCGAGGAAGCAGGAACATGCTTTGAAAAAGTTATTAAGACAACTGTCTATGTAAAAGATATGTCAGACTTTGCAGATGTAAATGAAGTTTATGCAGCATATTTTAAAAAAGATATGCCTGCAAGGTCTTGTGTAGAGGTGAAACTTCCCAAAGATGCCCTGGTGGAAATAGAGGTAATAGCTTTAGTGGATTAACAAATGTATTTAAGGAGTGAACTTTGAAATAGTTCACTCTTTTTATCCCAGCGCTAGCATTTCTCATGAGAAAACTCCACCTGAACCTTAGAATCACTTGATAACTTATATAAGTAATTGATGAGGAGGAATGAACTTTAACATGGAAGAAAATAAAATAATATTTGAAGTAACAGAAGAAGAAAAAGGCCTGAAATTAAGGGATTATCTGAGAAAAGTTCAAAGACTTTCGGGAAGACTTATAAGAGGAGCAGCTTTAAGTGGCAGAATAGAGATAAATAATAAAAGGGTGAAATTGAATCATATATTGAATTTGGGTGATATTATATCTTTCAATTTGGTAAAGGAAGAATCTCAAAATATAGATGCAGAAGAAATGGACATAGAAGTGGTATATGAGGATAAAGATATATTGGTAGTAAATAAAAAACCAGGCATAGTAGTTCATCCCACAAGGAGTTATCCTACAGGAACTTTAGCTAATGGTCTTACTTACTATTTTCAAAAAACTTCACAAAATTGTATAGTTAGACTGGTAAGTAGGCTAGATATGGATACTTCCGGGCTTATAATAGTAGGAAAAAATCAATTTGCACATATGAGCCTATCAAGAGATATGCAAAGTGACAATTTTGAAAAAAGCTATATTGCTGTAATTCATGGTAAAATAGAAGAAAGTCAGGGAGTTATAGATTTACCTATATATAGGCCTGAAGGAGATGACATAAGGAGAATTGTAGATGAAAGGGGGCAAAGGAGCATTACACATTATGAAGTTATGGAAGATTTCAAATATGGTCAATTACTAAAGCTTATATTAAAAACGGGAAGGACACATCAAATCAGAGTTCATTTGAGTCATTTAGGCCATCCATTGTATGGAGATTCCCTTTATGGAATAGAAGATGACAGTAAGTATATAAAAAGACAGGCACTCCATGCTTATAAGCTCAAATTCCCCCATCCTAGAGGAAATAAGATACTACAATTAGAAACTGATATTCCCCAGGATATTTTAAATTTAATAAAAGAAATAAAATAAGGCATCTTTGCATAATGTTTAGATGCCTTATTTTATAGAAACAAAGGTATATTATTCATTAGAAAGTATAATTTTTTTTATAGTAATAGAAAGTAGTAAAGTTAATATAAGTATAAGTGGTACAAAAATTAGGTATCTATTCTTTACAATGTCTTCTATGTAACCGGAAGCTATTGCTTGTTTCTCATTGTGACTGCAATTACTTAAAAGGTCTAATTTCCCTATATTCTTTCCATCAAAATATATAGTGGCTTTTTCAACTATATCTCCTGTGCTAAAATGTTTAACTGATAAATTTGAATTTTTTAAGGTGAAATTAGGAACATTTGTATCTTTCTTGTTTTTCACATAGTAGAAATCAGAAGCTGCAGCTAGTGGAACAGAAAGATTGTTCTTATTATAAGTTGTAACTAAGTCCCCTTTTGAGTATAATTTTACAAGTGTAAAATTATCAAATCCGTAGTTAAATAAAGATATAGCATCTGGGAAAAAAGTTTTATTTTTATCGTGGACCAAGGCTACAATAAGACGCTGTCCATTTCTTGTAGCGGCAGATACATAAGAATGGAGAGATTGTGTTGTGTACCCTGTTTTGCCACCTTCACAACCACTATAATAGTAAGTAGATTGTGATTGTATTAATTTATTTTCATTCCATACCCCTCTCTCCTTAGGAGATTTATTGGTAGGAGGAATGGTATAATATAATGTGGTAGCAATTTTTGAGTATTCAGGATTTTTACATAACTCTCTCATTATAAGTGCCAAGTCTTTTGCAGAAGTTCTATGCTTTTCGTTGAACAACCCACTGGGATTTACGAAGTTTGTATTAGTTGCTCCTAAATCACGGGCTCTTTTGTTCATTTTAGCCACAAAGTTATCTACAGACCCATTTCCAAGATATTCGGCTAATGCTTCTGCGCAATCGTTATCTGAAGCCAGCAAGAGTCCATATAACAAATCTTTTACAGTTAATTCTTCACCTTCATAAAGGCCTAATCTAGTTCCATCTACAAGTGTAGGGTTTTTACCAACTGTTACTTTGTCATTTAAGTTTGCATTTTCAAGGGTTAAAAGTGCAGTCATTATTTTAGTGGTAGATGCTGGCGGGTAGGCAGAGTCTGGATTTTTAGAATATAGAACTTCACCGGTTGTGGCATCTAACAATACGGCACTATCAGCTGAAACAGAAGGAGGTGTCTCACTGGCATAAACGTTATAGGAACTAATAGGATAAATAATCAGAAAAAATAACATAAGTGTAACTATTTTTTTCATTTTTTCCTCCTTTAAGGTAATCACTAAATATTATATCAAAAAAATAATATATATGCGACAAATTTTTTTAAAGTTGTCAATAATTTAACTATAGAATTTAGATATACCTTTTAAGATTATAGCCATTTCAATGCATAATATAATAAATTTCATAAATTTGCTGTAAAATTTATTTATTTTTATCCGAACGCTACCATTGCTAACACCCCCAGCTTCTTCAAAGTGGGGGAGATAAGCACTGCTACGTGCCTGGATAAGTTCTTCTAAGGTTCAGGTGGAGAAAAGCATTTCTCATGAGCAAACTCCACTTGAACCTAAGAATCACTTGATGTAAAAAATTTAGGGAATTATACAAGGAGAGAGGTAATATGAAAAACAAAAAGAAAATTATAGGTTCTGCTGTAATTTTAATAATAGTTAGTGTATTTTTAATAGCAGGATATATTAATTCAAGGACAGCAAGCAGTACATCCAGTAATAAAGAAGATATATTTAAAGAACAGTCTAATATTGAAAAGGCTGAGAATACTGCAGAAGGGGCTTTGGGGGATATAACTGTTTATATAAATGGAGAAGTTAAAAATCCTGGAGTATATAAACTAAAACAGGATAGTAGGATAGAGGATTTGGTAAAAGCATGTGGGGGCTTTACAAATGAAGCTAATAGTTATAAACTGAATTTGGCTAAAAAGTTAAAAGATGAAGATTATATATATGTAGATAAAAAGCTGGAAAATAAAGACCAAGGTAGTGAAAATTCGCAGGAACAAAATGGAATAGGTGTAGAGGGTAAGATAAATATAAACAGTGCTACTAAAGAAGAACTTAAAACCATACCTGGAATAGGGGATGTAACTGCACAAAAAATTATAGACTATAGAGAACAAAATGGAGATTTTTCGTCTATGGAGGATCTAAAACAAATAGATAGAATTGGAGATAAAACTTTAGAAAAGATAAAAGATAAAGCAGATGTGAGATAGACATAATAAAAGGTGAAAATTTTAAAATTCAGTTTAATATAAGAGGTGAAAAATATGTTGTCAAAAGAAATGGTACAACTAGGAAGCAGAAAATCTACTATTAGAGAAATATTTGAATTTGGGAGAAAAAGAGCTGCTGTAGTTGGAAAAGAGAATGTATATGATTTTAGTCTTGGGAATCCTAATGTTCCATGTCCCAATTCGGTAAAAGATGCAATTTTAGACATATTAGAGCATGAAACACCCACTATGGTTCATGGGTACACAAGTGCACAGGGAGATGATAATGTAAGAAAGGTTATTGCTGAATCTATTAATAAAAGATTTGATACAAATTTTACAAAAGATAATTTATATATGACTGTGGGAGCTGCGGCCTCTATAAGTATATGTTTTAAAGCCTTAACTAATCCTGGAGATGAATTCATTACATTTGCACCATTTTTCCCTGAATATAAGTGTTTTGTGGAAGAAGGAGCAGGTGCAAAGCTTGTTGTTATACCAGCTAATATAGAAGATTTTCAGATTAATTTTGAAGAATTTAAAAAGAAAATTAATAATAGAACAAAAGCTGTTATTGTTAATTCTCCTAATAATCCATCAGGAGTTGTCTATTCAGAAGAAACTATACTAAAGCTGGTATCTGTTTTGGATGCAAAGTCTAAAGAATACGGACATGCAATTTATTTAATATCAGATGAGCCATATAGGGAAATTGTGTATACAGGGGTTAAAGTTCCTTATCTTACTAAGTATTACAAAAATACTTTTGTTTGTTACTCATATAGCAAATCCCTATCTTTACCTGGTGAAAGAATAGGATATATAGTTGTACCTAGTGAAATGGATAATTTTAAAGATGCTTATGCTGCAGTTTGTGGTGCAGGGAGAATACTTGGCTATGTTAATGCACCTAGTTTATTTCAAAAAGTTGTAGCAAAATGTGTGGAACAAACTTCAGATATTTCAATTTATGAAACAAATAAGAAGTTATTATATGAAGGATTAATAAAAATGGGGTATACCTGTGTAGAACCTCAGGGGGCTTTCTATTTATTTCCTCAGTCCTTAGAACCTGATGCAAATTTATTTTGTGAAAAAGCTAAAAAATATGATTTGTTAATGGTACCGGGAGATGACTTTGGATGCCCTGGACATGTAAGGATTTCTTATTGTGTAGAAACTGATCAGATTGTAAATGCATTACCCATATTTGAAAAATTAGCGCAGGACTATAAAAAATAATTTGTGTTTTTGAGAGCATATGTATAAGGGGATAGTATGATATTAGATACAGTAATGAAACAAATAGCATCATTATTTATAATTTCAGTAATAGGGTTTTATTGTGGAAAGAAAAATATTATTGATGAAACTTTTTCAAATCAATTATCCAAATTATTGTTGAAGGTAACACTTCCGCTGCTAATTATATCTTCTTTTAGTTTTACTTATAAAGCTGATATAGTGAATAATATAGTAAAAGCATTTATTTATGGAATTATTATATTTACAGTAACCCCTGTGATGGTAAAACCGTTACTTGTGGGAATTAAAAAAGAAAAGAGAGATATTCTTCAATTTGCAATGGTGTTTTCAAATTGCGGATTTATGGGATTTCCATTGGCCCAAAGTGTCTTTGGAAATGAAGGGGTAATATATGCATCTATATTTAACATGATTTTCAATATTTTTGTATGGACATATGGAGTAATGTTATTTAGTGAAGTGAAAAGCATTAGAGAAATTGGCAGGATTTTAAAAAACCCGGGGATAATTTCTGCGTTAATTGGCATTTTTATCATGGTATTTTCTATAAGGATACCTCCAGTACTTCAGGATACTATGAAAATGGTAGGGGGACTCACTACTCCTATATCCATGATGGTGATAGGAAGCTTATTATCAAGAGCTAATTTTAAAGATCTTTTTAATGATGTGAGTATGTATTATGGAGTATTCATTAAGCTTTTGTTTATACCTGTGGTTTTGTATATAGTTTCAATTTTTTTAAGAGAAAATTCTATGGTTATGAAGACCTTTATATTAATGCAAGCTATGCCTGCAGGTGCAATAACCTCACTTTTTGCAGAAAATTTTAATAAAGGAAAAGAATATTCTGTATTCATAGTTTCCTTATCTACGCTCTTTTCCATAATTACAATACCTTTAATAATTAAATTTTGTTTATAAAGAGCTAGGCATATTGAAAAAATAATTAGTCAATATGCTAGTTTATTATATATATATATCTGAGAATTCCATGGTTATTTTGTCTATCTTATTTAAGAATATGGCTTTATGCCCTTTTTGCTCAGTTTCATTCAATATTATAACTGGAAGTTTAATAATAAAGGTACTTCCATTGCCGTAGGTACTTTCAATAGTAATTTCTCCTCCATGCATTTCAATAAAAGATTTACACAAGGATAAGCCTATGCCGCTTCCCTCATTATTTCTAGATAAAGAGGTGTCAATTTGCTGAAATTTTTCAAAAATCTTTTTTTGATTATTTTCTGATATACCAATACCTGTATCCTTAACAGAAATAATTATATTCTCTCCTTTATCAAATATATCCACCGTGATTTTTCCACCTGATTCAGTAAACTTTATAGCATTTGAAAGAAGATTTAATATTGTTCTTTCAATTTTGTCTAAATCACAAGCTATGACTTTTTCTTTCACATCTGTGTCAAATGCAAGTTGGATTTGTTTACTCTGGGTAAAGCTGGTGGCGGATGAAATTATATCTTCAATGATTTTTACAATGTCTATATTTGATGGATGAAAATCCATAAATCCGGAATCTATTTTAGTAATATCTATTAAGTTATTTATAAGCCTTACAAGTCTATAGCTATTTTGCTTCATCATACCATTGTATTTAAATAATTTTTTCTTTATGGGTAGTAGTTCCATGTTATCTATAATGATATCACTCATCTGCAGAGCTGAAAGAATTACATTTACAGGAGTTCTTAATTCATGAGAAACATTTGATAAAAATTGATTTTTTATATTGTTAGCATCTTCAGCTTTTTTTAGTGCAGTTCTTAGTTTTGTTTCTGTAGATTGAACTCTAAGCATGGATTCCACAATAGCAAGAAGTACATGCTGATCAACAGGCTTTATGAGATAATTATCCGCTCCGTTTTTCAATCCATAAACCCAATCTTGATTTTTTGTATAATGTGAAGAAATGCTAAGTATCTGTATAAAGCTGGTAAGCGGATTGGATTTAAGCGATTTGCATACTTCATAACCAGTAATATCCGGAAGATTTACATCAAGTATAATTAAGTTAGGTTGTTTGGTTTTTGCTGCTTCCAGGGCTTCCTTTCCACTAGAGGCTTCTTCTATTTCATAGCCAGCTTTACTAAGAATTCTTGTTAAAATGTAGCGATTGGCAGCATTATCATCTACATTGAGAATTCTAATTTTTTTGTTATTTTCCATGGATGTATTTTTCATCTCCCTTAACTTAAACTATAAAATTATTTGAGTTATAATTTAATCGCTATTATCTATCTCGTCATATATAATAGGAATTGTAACTGAAAAAATAGAACCTACGCCTGGCTTACTTTGAATTGAAATACTTCCTTTAAGCATTTTTGACAATTTCATGGAAAGAGGAAGTCCAAGTCCAGTACCTTTAACATTGCGTTGTATATAATTATCCATTTGTGTAAATTCTTCAAAAATAAATTTTTGTTCTTCTTCAGAAATACCGATACCTGTATCTCTGACCAAAATTGTTATTTTGTCTTTGTTTTCAGAAAGTCTTGCAGATACGTTAATTTCTCCTTCTTGAGTAAATTTTAATGCGTTAGAAATAAAATTACTTATAATTTGGGAAAGTTTTCTATTATCTGTATAGAGAGTAGGTATATTTTCAGTCAGTTCAAAAACTAAACTTACATTGTCCTTAATATTTAAAGGTTTAAACATACCTTTCAAAGCACAAAAAATTTCTTCTAACTCAATGTAAGCAGGTTCAACATTAATTTTACCAGCTTCTATTTTAGACATATCCAGTATATTATTAACCATATCTAAAAGTTCATTTGCAGAATTTTTTATAAACAATACTTGTTTTTCCTGTTCTGTAGAGAGCTCACCGTCAATTTTGCCTGAAAGCAGTCCAACCATTCCTAAAATAGCGTGAATTGGAGTCTTGAATTCATGACTTACATTAAGCAGGGCAGTATTTTTTATTTCATTTGATTGTTTTAAAAATTCAGCTTTTTCTTCTAATTCATTAAATAAAGCAATAACTCCTTTATTAGTTTCTTGAAGTTCTTTATTTAGTGTATTTACTTCTTCTTGTTTTTTCTTAAGTTCAACCAGAGTGTTTAAGATTTCCTGATTCTGCTGGCGCATGTAATCTAAATTATTTTGTGGCTCATTGCCATTTACTTTTTGTACAGTATTGTAAAATTTCTCTTCTGTCATTGGAAGTGATGACTTAGGAAGAAGTTTACCAAGCAATATAATCTTACCTTCTCCTGCTGTGTTTTTTATATAAAACTTGTCCATAAGCAATATAACACTATTTATTGAAGATTCTATACTCCGTTTATAATATTTGTCTTCCATTAAATCTTTGTTTTCATTTAAATTTACTATTTTATAGCTTTTCACCTCTACCATAAACATTGAATCATGGCTTACATTATTCCAAAAAAAAATAATTTCTCCTTCTCCCAGGGGATTTAAAGAAATTCGTATACTCTCTGATACTGCAGTGGCAATACGTACCTGATCATGAATATCGTAACCTAAAAGCTTGGCAATTTGCTGGGCTTTTTGCCGTGCCAGAATCCAATCATATTCTGAGGTTAAATAAATTTTTAGCATTTATAATAATTGTCCTCCTAATAGTTTTTATTAGTTATCAAGTGATTCTTAGATTCAGGTGGAGTTTGCTCATAAGGAATACTCTTCTCCATCTGAATCTAAGAAGAACTTATCCAGGCGCGTAGCACCTCTTATCCCCCACTTTGATAGAAAAGCAGAGAACCAAAATTTTTAATTTTGTGTGAATCGCTTTCACAGAGTGCGATGGGGGTGTTAGCAATGGTAGCGTTCGGATAAAATATCAATTTATCTTGGTGATAAATTAAATGTGTATGTAAAATTTGTAATAATGTAGTGGTGAATACATTATATTTGTGGTAAAAATTGTAATTTCATAATTTATTACAAACTGACAGTTATATATTAACATATTTTTATTGAAATATCCAATTGATTTTATAAAATATAACAATTCCTAGATAATGATGAAAAAATATAATATAATATTAGTATATTTATAAAAAAATTTGCATTAAAAGAAAGGATTTTATAATGAATCATCAAACTAATGTTAAATTTGAACTTGTGAAGGAAAAGGATGTATTATATGATCTGTGGTTAAAAGAATTAAATACTAATAAAACAATTGGGGATGATTCGCCTGAAGAAACAAAAAAATTGACAGGGAATCTTTTCAATGCCTTTATAAAAATTTTACAATCCAGCCTCGCAATTAATATGGAAGCAAGAGAATTTGAAGATGTTAAAGCTGTGTTTCAGTTATTCTCAAAAACTATGGCATTAAAAGGACAGTCTCCTACTACTACAGCTAGGTATATATTTTCACTTAAGTCTGTAGTATCACGTTTTTTACAGTCTAATTATAGTTTTAGTACTGAAAATTTTAATGAGGAAATTATAAAGATTCATGAAATGGTAGATACAATGGGATTGTACACTTTTGAATATTTTGTAAAAGAGAGAGAGAAAATTATACAAATTCAAAAGGAAGATATGTTAGAGTTATCCACACCTGTTATAAAAATCTGGGAAGGAATATTAACTTTACCTCTCATTGGTACCCTAGATAGCAAAAGGACTCAGATTGTAATGGAAAAGCTTTTAGATGCAATAATAGCTACATCTTCAAAAGTGGCAATTTTAGATATAACAGGAGTACCTACAGTAGATACTTATGTAGCAAATCATTTAATTAATACAGCAGCAGCAGCTAAATTACTGGGCACAGAAATAATTATTACAGGAATAAGTCCGACTATTGCCCAAATTATAGTTCATTTAGGTATAGACCTATCAGGACTGATTACCCGGAGCTTAATGGAAGATGGGTTTAGACTTGCCCTTGAAATGTGCAATTATAAAGTACAAAAATTTAAAATACATAATTAAAGGTGGCTTAATATGAATAAAGTACCTATATTGAGGTTGAAAGATACGCTTATAGTGGCATTCCAGGGTGAACTTACAGATACATCTGCTGTGTGTTTTCAAAATGACTTGCTAGAAAAAATATATTCCACAAAAGCAAAAGGCGTTGTAATAGATATATCAGTTTTAGATATTGTTGATTCTTTTCTTGGAAGAACTATATCGGATACAGCATGTATGATTAAACTTCTTGGTGCAGAGTTGATATTAGTGGGAATGAAGCCTTCAGTAGCAATTACCCTTATAGAACTGGGTTTATCAATAAGTAAGGTTACAACAGCTTTAGATTTAGATACAGGCATGGAAAAATTGAACGCTTTAATAAAATTAAATGAAATTCAAGAAATTGACTATGTTCAATTGACCGGAGAGGAAAAAAATGATTCTATTTCAGGTGGATGTTCAGGAGGAAAGTGATATTATTATTGTACGTCAAAAATGTAGGGAGGCTGCCCAAAATCTTAAATTTGGGATTATAGATCAGACAAGAATTATTACTGCTGCCAGTGAGCTGTCAAGAAACATATTTGAGTATGCCTCTAAGGGAAAAGTAATAATTGAGCAAATTTTCAGTAAGGACAGGCAAGGTATAAGCCTTACTTTTGAAGATGAAGGGCCGGGTATAGAAAATATTGAACTTGCCATGAAAAGTGGTTACTCAAAATCTGATGGCTTGGGTTTAGGGCTTCCTGGTAGCCAAAAATTAATGGATGAGTTCTATATATCTTCAATTGTTGGCAGAGGTACAAAAGTTATAATAAAGAAATGGCTCTGAATGTTTACTATATAAGGATGTGGTATCAATAGATATATTTAAAATTAATGATAACTGGGATATTGGACATACCAGAAGATACATAGTTGAGGAAAGCAAAAAGTTAGGCTTTAACAGTATTGAACTTGGTGAAATTTCTATAGTTATAAATGAACTTTGCACAAATTTTATAAAGCATAATGCTGTAGAGGGTACATTAATTTTTAACATACTAGATGAAGGGGGCATAGTAGGAATAGAAATTACAGCTAGGGATAAAGGACCTGGTATTGAAGATGTGGATAAAGTTATTCAAGATGGGGTGTCCTCAAGAGGTACTATGGGTGGAGGTTTTGGAGCACTAAAAAGACTTATGGACTCTTTTGAAATATATTCTAATCATATTCCAGGAAAATTTACTCATTCTAAATTAGATGTGGGTACATTAATCATATTGAAAAAATGGGCTAGTGATAAATTGAAACATACTACTGATGATATAAAGGTCAGCCTGCTGAGCAGGCCTTGCGCTGGTGTAAAAGCTAATGGAGACTATTATTATATTAAAAAATTTAAGGATAAGTGTATTTTTGCTGTTATAGATGGAATAGGACATGGCGAAGAAGCCAGTTCAGCTTCAAAACTGGCCTCTAAAATTATTGATAATAATACGCATAAATCTATTAAACACATACTTATGGCTGTAAATAAGGAATTGATAAATACAAGAGGAGTTGTGGCTGGAGTAGTGGTAGTCCATACCATTAAAAAGGAATTTGAATATGCAGCTGTAGGGAACATAGAATTCAGATACATATTAAATGGAACTACGAAAAGGTTTATATCTTCTAATGGATTTTTGGGGGGTTACCCTAATTGTAATATAAAAGTTCATAAAAAAATTTATGAAAAAAATTCTGTTATAACCATGTGTACTGATGGCATTAGTAACAAATGGCATTACAGCTCTTATTTAAATATAGACCTTAATAATCCCGCACTGCTTTGCAACTTAATTCTAAAGGATTTTGGAAAAAATATTGATGATGCTACGATTTTAGTGTCTGTGCTTCAATAATTTGAGAATATCTAAGTTATTAAAACTTAGTATTAAAGTATGTTATGCTGTAAATCGAGTATTATATAAGATAATAAATATTATTTGAAGGTAAAGTATAATGAGTTAAATTTATACTTTTAAATAATGCTTTGTTTATATTGGGAAGGTGTTGGTATATGGTTAATTGGTATGGACATCCATGGAGTGAGGTAGTAAGAGAACTTAACAGTAACATTTATTACGGACTGGACGAAGATCAGATAGAACTCTGCAGAGAAAAACATGGGGAGAATAAAATTGTTATGCCTTCTACTAAAGGACTATTTTATCTTATGTTTGTACAATTTAAAGAAATTTGGATTGTATTTTTGATTTTAAGCATAGCAATATTTATATATTTAGGAGTGTTTGTATATGCAATTGCCTCTGCAGCTATTATATTTTTAAATATTTTATGTGCGGCGTTAGAGCGTTATAAAGAAGAGAAAAATATTAAAGAATTACAAAAATTAAATTTAGGCAGGGCCAGGGTAATAAGAGACGGGAGGACTGTGAAAATACCTTCTGAGGAAGTTGTGGTAGGAGATATAGTTATTGTAGGACGGGGAGAAGGAATACCGGCGGATATAAGAATTATAGAGAGTAATGAGCTGAAAGTTGATGAATGTTCTGTTACAGGAGAGAGTTTTATATCAGAAAAATATGAATCAAAAATAGAGGATAAAGAATTGCTTTTGTCAGATATGAAAAACATATTATTTAAATCTTCCTCAGTAGTTGCAGGAGATGGTACGGGAATAGTTGTGGCAGTTGGAATGAATACAGAAGTAGCAAATATGGTAAAGCTTCTAATTGAAGAGGGAAAGAAGAAAAAGTCCTTTGGTTTTAGGCTTCATAAAATTTTTAATATATTTACACTTATTTCTATAGGGTTACTTTCTGCTGTTCAACTAATATTAACTTTTATGTTTCATGAGAATTTTTACAATAATTTAAAAGAATTGATGATTATATTTTTAAGTTCTTTTCCTCAGGTGATGATTATAATAATTTTGCTTTCAGGTATTATTTTGTTTAAAAAGCTGGCAAAGAAGCATATCTTTTTTAAAGATTTATCCAGCCTAGAAAAGCTCTCTAGGGTTTCCGCTGTTTGTACGGATAAAGTAGGAGCTTTTGCTAAAAATAGAATGGAAATTGTAAAGGCTTATGACAGTAATGGATTTATTGATGCAAATGAAGAAGTTTTAAAAGATAGTATGGGTAAAAGCTTATATAAAATGCTTAATATAGGAATATTGTGTAATGATATTAAATCAATTAAAGGAACTGTGGAGAATTCAAAAGAAAATTTAGTAGAATTAGCTTTAGTGAGATTTGGGCAACAAAATGGTATTAATAAAAAGGAGCTGGATAAAAAAAATCATAGAATACTTCAAATTTTATTTGATAGTGAAAGACGTATAATGACAACTGTAAATAAAGTAAATAAAAAATACAGAGCTAATGTAAAAGGGGCCCCGGATTCTATTATACTTAGATGTACTCATATACTAAAAAATGGATTAGAAGTTGAAATAACGGATGAGGACATAAAAATTATAAAAGATTGGAATATAAGTATGTCTAACGAATGTTTATATGTAGTAGGCTTTGCCTATAGAAATTTTAATTATGAACCTAGTATTAAAGAAAATATTGAAAGTAATCTGGTGTTTGTAGGTTTAATAGGCTTTGATAATATGTTAAAGGAAAATGCAGTGGACTCTGTGAAAAAGGCTCTAGCCCTTTCCATTAGACCTATAATAATTACAGAAGATAACAAACTTACAGCTTTGGCCATAGGAAAAAAGCTGAAAATTGTATCAAGACTTCAACAGATAGTATCTGGAGTAGAAATGGACAATATGACAGATAGTGAATTTGAACGTATTGGAGAAAAAGTTAATCTTTTTTCCAGGATAAATTCTAAGCATAAGGTGAAAATGGTAAAGGCATTAAAGGGCTATGGTTACGTATCTGCTATAACAGGATGGAAACTTACTGATTTGCCTGCACTTAAAATAGCTGATGTAGGAATAACAAATACAAAAAGTAAAATAGTAAGAAGATTGTGTGATATATTTACTGATAATATGGATTTCATGAGTCTTTTAAATACTATAGAAGATTCCAGAAAAATTATGAAAGTATTTAAGAAAATTATTGTTTATATTATAAGCTGCAGTGTAGGATTTTTGACATTTCTAATGGGGAGCTTTTTGTTTAATTTTCATATTGTTAATAGTATTATTATAGAATCCTTTTGGTTTAATAGTATACTTATGTTTTTATCGGTTTTGGCTCTTATATGTCAGTATAAGGATGAAGGAGGAGACTATATATACTATTCTATTGACAGAAGCATAATTATGGATAATCTAACCTTTATTATATCTGCAGGGTTTTTAATGGGAACTCTGGCATGTATGTGTTTTTATATATGTAATTTATATAGAGGTGAGTTTGATTTTTTAACTTCTGTATGGGTTCTAAATACTTGTGCAGCAATATTTTCTTATAGCTTTTCTAACAAAAAGTTTTTTGTAAATAAGGTATCTAACTGGATTATAGGTATAAATATTTTTATTCAATTCATTATAGTACTATTTACAAGTAATTTTACAATTTTGTTTAATACCGCCTATTTAAAGATATTTCTTATATGCATTTTATTGTGGCTTATTATTTGTATGTTTTATAAATTTCAAAGAGAAGAATTTGTTTAATCTATTATTTTCTGGATAAAATAGTAATAGGAGGTGGTTTTTTTGTGCGGCAAGTATATCATTTTAGGGAATGTAGAGGATATATAGTATGAAAAGACCACTGGTATTTTATTCCACCTCGCTGGCAGTAGGCTGTATGTCAGCCATAGCATTTTTAGATAGCATTTTAGCAGCAGCAGTAATAACTGCTTCTTTTTTTATAATATTCATTTTAACTTTAGAAACTAAATTTTGTGCATTAAGTGTTCTCTTTTTTATCTTTGGAATATTAGCTTTTAATATATATTTTTATATAGATATTAAAGATGTTGTTGAAGTTAGAATAGTGGAAAAAAAGAATTACTATTATATAGGAGATTATAATGGAAGAAAGCTTATATTAAATGGTAAAGTAGATGGTCTAAAGGAAGGACAAAAAATAAAAGCACAGGGAAATTTTAAAAGAAGTCCTTATATAGAACAAGGCATAATAGGAAACTATACCCTGACAAAATATGAAAATGGTAAAAGTGATTTTATATATTATATTTATAAATTCAAGAAAAATATATATGAAAAGTTTAAAAAACTAATAGGAGAGAGCAGGGCAGCAGTTGTTATGGCACTGTGTTATGGAGAAACTTCCTATATGAGTGAAAGTCAAATGGAAGAATTTCAAAAACTGGGGGTAATTCATGCTATAAGTGTATCGGGTTTTCACATGGCTATAATATATAAGACATTAGAATGTATATTTGGTCTTAAACTAGCTGTAATTATATCTGTTTTGTATGTATTTTTTACAGGTATGGCGGCAGCTACTATGAGGTCTTTTATAATGATATTTATATTTAAATTGTCTAAAGTATTTTTAAAAGAATATGATAGCATATCTTCTTTAAGTTTAGCAGCCCTTATTCTGATGGTTTTTAAGCCTTACTACATAGTGAATCTGGGGTTTGGACTTTCTTTTTTATCAACTCTCGGAATAATACTGTATAATGAAAAAATTTACATAAAGTTATTTAAGCTTCCTGAAAAGATAGCCAGCAATATAAGTTTAAGTTTTAGTTCTCAAATATTTTCCATGCCATACATAGCTTTTACAATTCAAAACTTTAGTTTCGGGTTTATGCTGGGAAATTTATTTTTGCTTCCTTTATTTTCGGCTATAGTGATTTTGGGAAATGCAGCATTATGTTTATATTTTATAGAACCTATATTTAAATTTATTTGCTGGGCCATTAATTTTGTTTTTATTGTAGAAGAAGGATTCAATTCAATTATTTTAAGGTTATGTCCTGATATAATTTATTTGAAATATATAGATGGATTAGCTATAGTTGCAGCATATATGAGTTTTTTAATGTATAAGAATGGATATAAAAAGGCCAGGTATATTCCTGCAATTTGTATGGTTTTAATTCTTCTGAAAAGCTGCAGTATTTTTACTGATATAGTTTTTATAAATAATAGCAGTGGTCAGGGTATCATTGTAAAAAAAGGTATAAATAAAGTTATGATATGTAATTACGATTATATCAATACTCAGTGGATATCAGACATAAAAGACTCCGATCAGGTGGAAAAAATCATAACCAATCCTGAAAAAAGTTTTGTTTATGATTTAAGTAAACATACATATTTGAAAGTAGATGAAAATTTAGATAGTTTTATGAAAGTTAAAATTCATAGTGGAAATGAAGAATTCAATTTTTTGTTAAGTAAGTATGATAAAAAATATATGCCGGTTTTTAATAAAAATCAATATATATATATACCAAAAGTAAATTCCCAATATAAGTGTAGTTCTAACGGGTATAAAAGTTTTTTAAAAGACAATGTGGAAAGTGCTGAATATGTTATAATATTGAATAGACTCTTTAGGATTAAATAGTATTTAATTGTTAGTTGATTTTACATACCCAAATAAAATGGAAGTGAATAAAATTGATAGATATATTTACCTTTGACAAAAATTTAAAGGAAGGACGTATAGAAAATTGTTATTTATTTTGCGGCGTGGATGAATTTATTATAAAGGAGAATATAGAAAAACTTGTTAACAAAATTATAAAATCTGATTTTGTGGAGTTTAATTATATAAGGTTTGACGGAAATTCCCTTGAAAGTTTTGAACCTGTAATAAATGCTTGTGAAACAGTGCCTTTTATGAGCGATAAAAAGGTTGTACTTGTATATAGGGCTTCCTTTATGGGGGAAGAACAAAGTTATAAAAGTAAACTTTCCTCAGAATTTGATAATATACATAATTATTTAAAAAATGTACCTAAACATTGTGTTTTAATATTATATTATATATTTAAGAGTAAAAGAGATAAACCAGGCAAAAAAGTGTATGGTCTAGATAAATATATGTGTGTAGTAAAGACTGATAAAATGAAAGGATATCAGCTGGAGAATAAGGTTCAGGAGCTTTTTTATGAAAGAGGAAAAAATATAAAAAAAGTAGATCTTAGAATATTTTGCAGTCTTATGAATGAAAATAATTTAAATACCATAGAAAATGAAGTGGAAAAATTATGCTGCTACACCTATGGTAGGGATATAGAAAAGGAAGATATTAAGAAGATATTTTTAAAAAGTAATGAAGAGGATATATTTGATTTAGTAAATGCCATATCTAATAAAAAGGTAAAGGATGCACTTTACATGTTAAATGAGCTCATTTACAGCGGAGCTAAAGTAAGTTATATTTTATCAATGATAGGGAGGCAGTTCAACCTGTTGTTTAAGATAAAATTGTGTTTAAAATGTGGAAATACAAAAGCAGAAATTATGCAAAAATTAAAGATAAAATCGGAATATGGGTATAGTGTTATGTTAAGCCAGAGTAAAAAATTTACTTTAAATCAACTTAAGAGGTCCATAGAATTGTGTTTGAATACGGAAAGGAAATTGAAGAGCCTATCTGTAGACGAAAAAGTTGAAATGGAGCTTTTAATAATAAATACAACTGCATAATAAATAACCGGCGAGTACCGGTTTATTTATTATGCAGTTAATTTATTTAATTTTAAAGCTAACTTAGACTTATTTCTAGATGCTTTATTTTTATGAATTATGCCTTTTGATGCAGCCATATCTAAAGCTTTTACAGTTGCAGTAAAGATAACTTTAGCCTCTTCTGCATTTCCACTTTCAACGGCAACTAAAAATTTCTTTATAGTAGTTTTTAATGAAGATTTTATTATTTTATTTCTAAGTGTTTTAGTCTTAATAACTTTTATTCTTTTCTTTGCAGACTTTATGTTTGCCATGCTTTCACCCCCTTATTAATTATTAGATCTCAACAGCCTTGGGGAAATTCGCCAATGAGTTCACTATATTCAACAAATGCTATTATAACATTAAATTTTAACCACTTCAAGGGAAATTTTCAATAGCTTCAATTATAAATTAGTAGTTTATATAAAGGTATATTGAAAAGAAAAATAAGGAATAATAATGGTTAGATACTTAGTATTAAACTATAAGTGGGGAGTGATACATAACGTGTTTAGTGTAAGAACAGACTTGGCAGTAGAAGCTAAGGAAATTTGTGAAAAAAAAATGGGCGGTAAAGTTCCCGGAGTAGAAGTAGAAGAGAAGATAGAAGATACAATAAAAGTGACTTATGTAAAAATAGTGGAGGACATTGGGGAAAAGATTATGGGAAAACCCAAGGGATCTTATATAACTGTAGATATGCCTCAATTTACTCATTATGATGCAGAAATGAGAGATAAAGTAAGCAGGGTAATGGGAAAGGTACTATCGGATATGTTAAATATGGAAAGTAGTATGACAGCAATGGTTGTAGGGTTGGGTAACTGGAATATAACTCCAGATGCTCTAGGCCCTAAAGTAGCCTCAAAACTAATGGTAACCAGGCATTTAAGAGAATTGGTTCCAGATAAAATAGATGAAAGAATAAGACCTGTATGTGTTGTTTCTCCAGGTGTGCTGGGTATTACAGGTATTGAAACCGGTGAAATTATAAAAGGGGTTGCAGATAGGGTAAAACCTAATCTTATAGTATGTGTAGATGCTTTAGCTTCCAGAAAGATGGATAGAGTAAATTCTACAATACAGATAGGAAATACAGGAATATCTCCAGGTTCTGGAATAGGAAACAAAAGGATGGAATTAAGTGAAAAAACCTTGGGAGTTCCGGTAATAGCTATAGGAGCACCTACTGTAGTGGATGCGGCCACTATGGCAAACGATACTATTGATTTGGTTTTAGATGAAATGATAGATCAGAGCAAGCAAGGAGGAGAATTTTACAAAGTGCTGAAGTCTGTAGATAAAGATGAAAAGCAAAAAATGATAAAAGAAATACTGGAACCTTATGGAGAAAATATTATGGTGACCCCTAAGGATGTAGATCTGGTTGTAGATTCAATTTCAAAAATTATTGCCAATGGTATAAATATAGCACTGCAGCCGGCGTTAGATTTAGATGATATAAATACTTTTTTAAACTAGCTTTAGTAATAAATTCAGTATACCTCTCATATAAATTAACTGTAATATGTTTACGGGAGGGGGGGAAAAAGCTGCTTTAAAGAATTTAGGGCAGTAAAATTATTGAATTACAGAAGAATTAATTTTAAAGATAATTTTAAGTTGGAAATATGCATTTTAGTGGCAACTATAATACTAGTTATTATTTTACCTTGTATAGTAAAGGCTAATTCGTATAGCAATGATAAAAAAAGAAACATGTTTTATGTTGAAATTTTAAATTATACTCTATCTACAGTAAAGGCTACTTCTTTTTCAGAAGATGATATGGCAGAAAATAGTTTTTCTATAAGAAATACAATTTTAAAGACGGTGGGGTTAAATACCGGTAATCCTATGTCTCTTTTGGGAAGAGAAGTGGCTTTTTTAGAATTAAACAATTCAGAAAATATAAGTTTTAATCAATTCAATTTAGATGACAACGAAATCCAAAAAAGCAGTGATGTATCTAAGTCTAATTCTAATACTGAAAATGATTTGAATTTGCAGGATAAAACTGTAACTGTATATAATCCAAGTCTGAAAAAAACCTTAGATACCAGCAAGCCAGAGGTACTTATATATCATACCCATACTACGGAAAGTTATAAACCAGGTGAGGCAAATAGTTTTGATGATACTCAAAATGTATGTGCTGTAGGGGATGCAATAGTAAATGAACTTCAAAATAATTATGGTATATCTGCAATAAATGATAAAACGGTTCATGATGCAGAGGCCTATACTCAAAGCTATGCCAGATCTTCTGTAACTTTAGATAAGTACTTAAAACAATATGGGGATTTTAAACTTATAATAGATCTTCATAGAGATTCAGTGGAAGATAAAAAAGCAGTAACTACTAGAATGAATGGAGAAAATGTAGCTAAATTTATGCTGGTTATGGCCAGAAAAAATCCTCACTTTGATAAAAATATGATTATGGCAAATGAAATAATAGACACTTCTGATAAATTGTTCCCAGGACTTGCAAAAGGAATTTGTTATTATAATTATGGAACAAGATATTTTAATCAGGATAAGAGCAATAATGCCATACTTATGGAAGTAGGAGCGGATATAAATACATCCGATGAATCTAAGGCCACAGGTAAATATGTAGCCAGGATAATAGCAGAAATACTTAATAAGTAACAGGACGTAGTATTTCTATCATTTGTTAACATCAGGATTAAGTAGAACAAGACTATTGGTTTTTCATGGGGATTTAAATAAAATTTGTATAAAATCTATAAAAAAGATCATCCTTATAATGTAGACAATGTTATTATAGGGGTGATTTTTGTGAATAAAAAAGGTTTTATAGCTGTAATAATATTTTGTAGTATAATAATTTTTTCAGGCTTTACAATTGTAACTGCAAGATTACCTGAATTTATAAAAAATGATTCAAGTTTTAAAATAAGTTGTACTCTTTCACCTTTTGATTTTAGCGTGGATATGGGAGAATATTCTGTGTGCATAAATAATAAAATAGGTTACAATTTTAAAAATGGCACAAAAAAGCTTGCAAATTTAATAGGGGAAAAAGTTTACTCTGGAATTTGCGATGTAACGGATAAAACTGGGGATATATTTAAAAATATAGAAGGACAATTTACTAAATAATAGGCTTTTCACTGTATATACGTTATGATATAATTTACTGTAGCTATCCATATAGTTAGTAATATTGGAGGAAAATAGTATGCAGACCGAAAGACAAAAACATATAAGAAATTTTTCCATAGTGGCTCACATAGATCATGGTAAATCTACCCTTGCAGATAGGTTAATTGAAAAAACAGGAACTCTTACTGAAAGGGAAATGGATTCTCAGGTACTGGACAATATGGAGTTGGAAAGAGAAAGAGGTATAACCATAAAATCTCAGGCTATAAGGCTTATATATAAAAGATCTAATGGAGAAGAATATGTACTAAATCTTATAGATACACCGGGACATGTGGATTTTAATTATGAGGTTTCAAGAAGTCTGGCAGCTTGTGAAGGGGCAATCTTAGTAGTGGATGCTACACAGGGAATTCAGGCTCAGACTTTAGCAAATTGCTATTTGGCAATGGATCATGATTTGGAAATTCTTCCGGTGATAAACAAGATAGACTTGCCAAGTGCAAGACCGGAAGAAGTAAAAGAAGAAATAGAAGATGTTATAGGTATAGAGGCCTCCGAGGCACCCCTTGTTTCTGCCAAGACAGGCCTCAATATAGAACAGGTCTTAGAAGCAATAGTAGATAAAATACCCGCTCCCCAAGGAAATGAAAATGCCCCTTTAAAAGCACTTATATTTGATTCAAATTATGATAGTTACAAAGGAGTAGTTTGTCATATAAGAGTGAAAGAAGGCATTATTAAACCTGGAGAGCAAATAAAGCTTATGGCTACTGGAAAAGTATATGAGGTTATAGAAACGGGCATATTTGTTCCAAACTTTATGCCAAGACCTGAATTAAGGGCAGGTGATGTAGGATATTTTACTGCATCTATTAAAAATGTAAGGGATGCCCGGGTAGGTGATACTGTAACTGGAGCTAAAAATCAGGCCAAGGAGCCCTTAAAAGGATATAGGCCTGTAATTTCTATGGTATACAGTGGTATATATCCTGTTGATGGAGCCAAATATGGGGAATTAAAAGAGGCATTGGAAAAACTGCAGGTAAATGATGCAGCTTTAAATTTTGAGCCAGAAACATCTGTAGCATTAGGATTTGGATTCAGATGTGGATTTTTAGGATTGTTACATATGGATGTTATACAAGAAAGAGTGGAGAGGGAATTTAATTTAGATATAATAACCACAGCTCCTTCTGTTATATACAAAATAGAAAAAACAGATGGCACAGTAATAGAACTTACAAATCCTCCAATATGCCTCCGGTTTCAGAAATAAAATATATGGAGGAACCTATAGTAAAAGCATCTATAATAACCCCTTCTGAATATGTAGGAGCAGTTATGGAACTTGCCCAAAACCGCAGGGGAATTTTTAAAGATATGCAGTATATTGAAACTACCAGAGTGTCATTAAATTATGAAATCCCGCTAAATGAAATAATATATAATTTTTTTGATGTTTTAAAGTCTAAAACTAGAGGATATGCATCATTGGATTATGAACTAAAAGGATATAACTCTGCTAAGTTAGTAAGGCTGGATATACTTTTAAATGGTGATATGGTAGATGCACTGTCTATGATTGTTCCAGAAGAAAGAGCTTATGAGAGAGGCAGAGGTATAGCTGAAAAGTTGAAAGGAATAATTCCAAGGCAGCTTTTTGAAATACCTATACAGGCTGCTGTTGGGGGAAAAATTATAGCCAGAGAAACAGTTAAAGCCATGAGAAAGGATGTCCTTGCAAAATGTTACGGAGGAGATATAACAAGAAAGAAAAAACTCCTTGAAAAACAAAAAGAGGGAAAAAAGAGAATGAGACAGGTAGGATCAGTGGAAATTCCACAGGAGGCGTTTATGGCTATACTTAAAACTGAAGATTGATTAATATATTTGTTTAAAAATAAAGGAGATAATATTTTTAAAGGTAATTTATATGGATTTATGATACATAATCCGGAGGATATTTTATGTATGGTAACAAAAAAGTAAATAATAACAAACCTCTATCTTTGTATATACATATACCATTTTGTAAGAAAAAGTGTTTTTATTGTGACTTTCCTTCTTATAGTGGAAAAGAAAAACTTATGGTTGATTATTCAGAAATACTGGCTAAAGACATAGAAGCTGTAGGAAATAGGAAAGTAAATACCATATTTATAGGTGGGGGAACTCCCACCTATTTATCGTTGAAAGCATGGTATAATATATATAATTCTATAGAAAATTTAAATAAAACCGAGAATTTGGAATTTACAGTAGAAGGAAATCCAGGTACATTTACAGAAGAAAAGCTTAGATTTTTCAAAAACATGGGGGTCAATAGATTAAGTATAGGTCTTCAGGCATGGCAAAACAGTATGCTTGAAAATTTAGGAAGAATTCATACTTTAGATGATTTCTTAGAAGGATATGAAATGGCAAGAAATTTAGGATTTTCCAATATAAATATAGATCTTATGTTTGGGCTTCCTGAACAAACTTTAGAACATTGGAAAAATTGTTTGAAAAATATAGTTCAAATTTCACCTGAACACATATCCTGTTATAGTCTTAGTATAGAAAAAGGTACACCTTTTTATAATCTATATAAAGAAAATAAATTAAATCTGCCTTCTGAAAAAGAAGAGAGACAAATGTATGATTTTACATTAGAATTTCTTTCAGAAAAAGGATATGAACAATATGAAATATCTAACTTTTGCAAGAAGGACAGGAGATGCAGACATAATTTAGCATACTGGAATTTAAATGAATATATAGGATGTGGTGCGGCAGCACATTCCTATGTATGTGGATATAGGTATAGAAACACAGAAAGTATAGAACAATATATCCAAGAAGGTATTAAAGGAGAGGTTTTAAAATTAGATAAACATAAAAATTCTGTTTGTGATGATATGGAAGAGTTTATGTTTATGGGACTTAGAAAGACAAATGGAATTTCTATAATTGATTTCAATAACAGATTTAATAGAAATATTTATTCTGTATATGGAGATGTGATAAACAAGTATGTACATAACAAAATACTAATACTAGAGGATAGTAGGCTATATTTAAATAAGAGAGGCATAGAGGTATCTAACAGTGTAATGTGTGAATTTATATTAACATGATACCAATTATGTTAGATATTCTAAGAAAACATGAGAAACAATTATGAAATTAATTTTAAACTTGGTAAACTCAACTATTTGCTTAAATAATATAATTTATATGATGTTGACAAAAAAAATTATGAGTGATATTTTTTAATCATGGTAATTAGCACTCAGTAGTAACGAGTGCTAATAAAGAGGTGATATTATGGAAATAGACGAGAGAAAAATAAGAATACTTCAGGCAATAGTAAATGATTATATAAATACAGCAGAACCTGTGGGATCCAGAACCATAGCTAAAAAGTACAATTTAGGTGTAAGTTCAGCTACTATAAGAAATGAAATGTCAGATTTAGAAGAAATGGGATATTTAGAGCAACTTCATAGTTCTTCAGGGAGAATACCTTCAAATAAAGGATATAGGTTATATGTGGATGAATTAATGCCAATACCAAATTTAAGTCCAGAAGAACTTTATATAATAAAAAGTCAGATAATAGATGCCGCATTGTTTGAAGTTGACAAAATAATAAAGCAGGCTATTAATCTTTTATCCCAGTTAACAAGACTTACTTCCATAGTAAAAGCACCATCCATAAGAAAAGGGTATATAAAACATGTACAACTAATAAATATTGAATCGAATAAAAGTATATTGTTAGTAATTATAATAGACAGTGGAATTATAAAAAACAATTTGATAAAGGTAGGTAAGGCTATTTCAGATGAGGTGCTTGCTAAATTAAGCAATATATTAAATGCTAGATTAAAAAATCTAAGTGCCGAGCAGATAAATCTAAAAGTTATAAATGAACTAAGAATAGATTTAAATGGCTATGAGGATATATTTAATCATATAATTTCTGCTTTATATGATAGTCTAAACAGTGTTGACAATTCACAAATATATATGCAGGGAGCTACCAATATATTTAACTATCCAGAATACAAGGATATAGAAAAAGCAAGAGGATTTTTGTCTATGTTGGATAACAAAGATAAGGTAAGTGGGTTATTAAATAGTGAGTCAAGTATTTCAGTAAAAATAGGAGAAGAAAATTATATAGAGGGTGCAGAGAATTGCAGTGTAGTATCTGCAGTTTATAGTTTGAATAAAAGACCTATAGGAGAAATTGGTGTAATAGGACCTACAAGAATACCTTATTCAAAAGTTATATCAATATTAGAAAATGTAGTGAGGGAAATGAATTATATATTAAGTCATACTTATTCAGAAGAAAAATAGAAAAATTAAAGGTAAGTGGGCTTTTGTTTTCCAATATGGTTTTAGACTGCCTAACATAAGTTTGTGTAAGTGGTGATAAAATATTAGATTGGAGGAAATGTCTAAATGTTAAAGGAAGAGGATATGAATACAGTAAATTTTAAAGAAAAACCTGAAGGTGGTGCAGGGCAGGGAGAAGAGAATGGCTGCTGTGATGGTAGTGATAATTTAAATAATGATGAGAATATTCAGCAGGAAGAAGTAGTGGATGAAGAAAAAATAGATGGGGAAGAAATAGATGAAAGTAAAATTGTAGAACTGGATTTAGAAGCAGAATTAAAAAGTGAAAATCTTAAGTTAAAGGCTGAAAATGAAAAAATACACAATGAATTTAAGACTTTACAGGAACGACTTTCAAGAACAGCAGCTGAATATGATAATTTCAGAAAAAGAACAGCTAAAGAAAAAGAAGCCATTTATTCTGAAGTCTGTAAAGATATATTAAAGGAAATGTTGCCTGTACTAGATAATCTAGAGAGGGCAATGCAGGTAGAAGGAGATATGGAAGACTTGAAAAAAGGTGTAGAAATGACAATTAGGCAGTTTAATACCGGACTTGAGAAATTAAATGTTGAGGAAATTTCAACAGAAGGACAATTTGATCCTAATATTCACAATGCAGTTATGCATGTAGAAGATGACAAATACGATAAAAATTCTATAGTAGAAGTGTTTCAAAAAGGATATAAAAGGGAAGATAAAATAATAAGGTATAGTATGGTTAAAGTAGCAAATTAAGTTTTTAACATATCAAGTTAAATTTGTGTAAACAAGATGTATACAAGATAAATCTCAACTGAGTTAAATTTAGGAGGTAAGTTAACATGTCAAAAGTAATAGGTATTGATTTAGGAACAACAAATTCTTGTGTTGCGGTTATGGAAGGTGGAGACCCGGTAGTAATAGCAAATTCAGAAGGTGCAAGGACAACTCCTTCTGTAGTGTCTTTTCAGGCTAATGGAGATAGATTGGTAGGTCAGGTTGCAAAAAGACAGTCAATAACAAATCCTGATAAGACAATAATTTCAATAAAGAGGGAAATGGGAACAAATCATAAAGTTGATATAGATGGAAAACAATATACACCACAAGAGATATCAGCAATGGTACTTCAAAAAATAAAAGCAGATGCGGAAGCTTATTTAGGAGAGACTGTTACACAGGCAGTTATCACTGTACCGGCATATTTTAATGATAGTCAGAGACAGGCTACTAAAGATGCGGGAAAAATTGCAGGTCTTGAAGTGCTTAGAATAATAAATGAACCAACAGCAGCTTCTCTTGCCTATGGAATGGATAAAATGGATACTAATCAGAAGATATTTGTATACGACCTAGGGGGAGGTACTTTCGATGTATCTATACTAGAACTTGGAGATGGTGTATTTGAAGTTAAAGCTACAAATGGAGATACTCGTTTAGGTGGAGATGATTTCGATAAGAAAGTAATAGATTATATAGCAGATACTTTTAAAGCTGACAATGGAATAGATTTGAAAAATGACAAAATGGCACTCCAAAGATTAAAAGAGGCCGCTGAAAAGGCTAAGATTGAGTTATCATCTTCAACTCAAACCAATATAAACTTGCCATTTATTACAGCAGATGCTACTGGACCAAAACATATAGATATGAATTTAACAAGGGCTAAATTTAATGAACTTACACAGGATTTGGTTGACAGGACAATAGATCCTATGAAGAAAGCATTAGATGATGCAGGACTTACAATAAATGATATAAATAAGATTATACTGGTAGGCGGATCTACGAGAATACCAGCTGTTCAGGAGGCAGTTAAGAATTTTACAGGTAAAGAACCATCCAAAGGAGTTAATCCTGATGAATGTGTAGCAATGGGAGCAGCTATACAGGCAGGAGTTTTGACAGGAGATGTAAAAGACATATTACTTCTTGATGTTACTCCACTTACTCTTGGAATTGAAACCTTAGGGGGAGTTGCTACTCCATTAATTGAAAGAAATACTACAATACCAACTAAGAAGAGCCAGGTATTTTCAACTGCAGCAGATGGTCAGACTTCCGTTGAAATTCATGTAGTTCAAGGTGAAAGACAGATGGCTGCTGATGATAAGACACTTGGAAGATTTACTCTTTCTGGTATAGCTCCAGCGCCAAGAGGAATTCCACAAATTGAAGTTACATTTGATATAGATGCAAATGGTATAGTAAATGTATCAGCTAAAGATAAGGGAACCGGAAAAGAGGCAAATATTACTATTACAGCATCTACTAACTTGAGTAATGATGAAATAGATAAGGCTGTAAAAGAGGCAGAAAAGTTTGGGGAACAAGATAAAAAGAGGAAAGAGTCCATAGAAATAAAAAATAATGCAGATCAAATAGTGTATCAGACAGAAAAGACCTTAAAGGATTTAGGAGATAAAATCTCAGCTGAGGATAAAAAAGCTGTAGAAGAAAAGGTTGAAGCTGTTAAAAAAGTAAAGGATGGGGATGATTTAGAGACAATTAAAAAGTCTACTGAAGATTTGACTCAAACTTTCTATGGAATTACATCTAAGATATACAGTCAAAATGCTCAGGCCGGACCGGAGGCAGGAGCAGGTGCTCAAGGAGCACCTGGAAGTAACGATAATAAAGATGACAATGTAGTTGATGCGGATTATAAAGTAGATGATGATAAATAATATTTTCTCTTCACGATTATATAATAGATGTGTATAATAGTAATAGTTAAGGGATGAGTTTCTAGCTCTTCCCTTAATTTAAGTAGAAAATTGTAATTTTATAATCAAAGGCCTTGGAAATTTGCATTAATACTTTTATTTTAGGTGGTGAAAAATACGAAAATGGCGAAAAAGGATTATTATGAAATACTTGGACTGGAAAAAGGGGCAAGTGATCAGGATATAAAAAAGGCTTTCAGAAAATTAGCATTAAAATACCACCCGGACAGGAATCCAAATGACAAGAGTGCAGAAGAGAAATTTAAAGAGATAAATGAAGCTTATCAAGTACTTACAGATCCTCAGAAAAAGGCTCAATATGATCAGTTTGGTACTACTGATTTTAATGGTGGAGGATTTCAGGGAGGTTTTGGAGGATTTGACTTTTCAGATTTGGGGGGGTTTGGAGATATATTCGATTCTTTTTTTGGAGGAGGATTTTCTTCCGGGAAAAGGAGAAATGGACCAGAAAGAGGTTCAGATCTTGAATATACTCTAAGTTTGACTTTTGAGGAAGCAGTTTTTGGTGTAGAGAAAGAAATACCTGTAACTAGAAATGAGAATTGTGAAGCTTGCAGTGGCACAGGTGCAAAACGGGGAAGTCACGCTCATACCTGTGATAAGTGCGGCGGTACAGGACAGGTTAGGCAGCAGAGAAGTACCCCACTTGGAAGTTTTGTTACCATGACTACCTGTGACAAATGCGGAGGCAAAGGTACCATAATAAAAAATCCATGTCCGGAGTGTAAGGGTAGAGGAACAGTAAGAAAGCATAGAAAAATAAAAGTGAAAGTTCCAGCAGGAGTGGATACTGGTAATATAATACCTATAAGAGGACAAGGGGAACATGGTAAACACGGAGGACCTCCTGGAGATCTTTATATAAATCTACGGGTTTCTCCCCATGATAAATTTAAAAGAAAGGGATTTGATATTTACTTAGATGCTCACATTAGTTTCGGAAAAGCAGCACTTGGAACTAATTTGAAGGTTCCATCTATAGATGGAGATGTAAAGTATGAAGTTCCGCCAGGAACCCAGCCAGGAACTATATTTAGATTAAAAGGAAAAGGTGTTCCTAAAGTTGACGGAAGAGGTAGAGGAGACCAATATGTAAATATAGTTGTAGACGTACCTAAGAATTTAAATGAAAAGCAAAAAGAAGCCATTGTGATGTTTATGGAAGCTAGTGGAGAAATTCATCCAAAAGATGCTGAAAAAAAGTCAATTATAGATAAATTTAAAAATGGTTTTAAATAAAATTTTTGAATATAATAACTAAGTAGGTCTATCAATATACTGACAGTTGTAAAATCAAAGGCTGTCAGTATATTGATTTTTATCCGAACGCGGCAATTAGCTAATACTCCCATCGCACTCTGTGAAAGCGATTCACACAAAATTAAAAATTTTGGTTCTTTGCTTTTCTATCAAAGTGGGAGTTAAGCACTGCTACGCGCCTGGATAAGTTCTTCTAAGGTTCAGACGGAGATAAGTATTTCTCTATAGCAAACTCCACCTGAACCTAAGAATCACTTTATAGAGGAGGAAATCTATGAGCAAGGAATGGATAGAAGTATCTATTGTCACAACCAGTGAGGCTGTAGAGGCGGTTTCTGGAATATTATACAATACAGAAGTTGAAGGCATATCCATAGAAGATACTAAGGATATAGAATTTAAGAAAAAGCATCCAGGAGATTGGGATTATTTTGATGAAAGTTTACTAAAAATAAAAAATGGAGCGGTAATTAGGGCATATTATAGGGAAAGTGAAAGACTTAATACTTATCTAAGATATATAAAAGACAGCATAAATGAACTAGAAAACTTCGGAATAAACAAAGGCAAAGGGCTAATTGTAGTAGGCAAAGTAAATGAACAAGATTGGGAAAATAATTGGAAAAAATACTATAAACCTTATAGAGTAGGAGAAAGAGTAGTAATAAAACCTATATGGGAAGAATACAAAAGTAAAAAAGAGGATATAGTGGTGGAAATTGATCCAGGCATGGCCTTTGGTACCGGCACTCATGAAACTACAAAAATGTGTATAAAGGCATTAGAAAAGTATGTTAAAATTGAATCAAATGTATTTGACATAGGTACAGGTTCCGGTATACTTGCTATAACTGCGGCAAAACTTGGGGCAAAACAGGTAAGTGCCGTAGATTTAGATCCTGTAGCCGTAGAATCCGCTTTAAAAAATGTAGGGTATAATGATATAAAGAATATAAAAGTAACCCATGGAAATCTTATGGGGGGAGTTCATGGAAAGGCGGATATTGTAGTTATAAATATAATTGCAGATGTGATAATATCTTTAACTGAAGAAGTTAAAAACTTTTTAGTTTCAGGAGGAGTTTTTATATCCTCGGGCATAATACTAGACAGAAAAGAAGATGTAATTGAAAAATTGCAGTACAGTGGATTTGAAATAAAGGAAATAAACCAAGATGGGGAATGGGTATGTATAGTGTCAACTATCAAGTAAATCTTAGAAGAACTTATTTAGGCGGATAAAAAGGGTGATATAATATGAATAAATTTTTTGTATCTGAAAAGGATATAAGCTTTCGTAAAGCTTATATTACAGGTGATGACGTAAGGCACATACATAAAGTACTTAGATTACAGGTGGGGGATAAAGTAAATATAAATAACTGCAACGGAAAAGAATTTTTGGCAATAATAGAAAAAATAGACAAAGAAAAAGTTACAGTAAATATTGTAGAGGAACTTGAATTATATAATGAAAGTAGTGTTAAGGTATATTTGTTCCAAGGATTACCTAAGTCTAGCAAAATGGATTTAATTGTGCAAAAGGTTACTGAACTTGGAGTTTTAGAAGTAACTCCTATTATTACTAACAGAGTAATAGTAAAAGGTGATTTTAAAGAATTTAAAAAAGTAGATAGATGGAATAAAATTGCAAGGGAATCTTCTAAACAATGTAAGAGAAGTATAATACCTTGTGTGAATACTCCTATTCATTTTGAAGAGCTTTTACAGTATTTATGCAGTATGGACTTAATTGTAGTTCCCTATGAGATGGAAAAATGTATTGGAATGAAAAAAATGATAAGTTCTATAAAAGATAGAGATTCTATAAGAAAAATAGCTGTTGTAATTGGGCCAGAGGGAGGATTTGAAGAAGGGGAGATAGAAGCACTTAAAGATATTAATTCCCATATAGTAACTCTTGGTCCAAGAATATTTAGAACTGAGACTGCAGGACTTGTTTGTGTATCACTTCTTATGTATGAATTAGGAGATTTAGGAGGTTTTTGTTAAGTGGAGCCGGTTAATGAAAAGAAAGTTGATTTAACCCTTACAGACATGGAATTTTTTTATCTTTATGGACGAAAGAAGAAAGCAGCTGTGGCAACCCTTGGATGCAGGGTAAATCAATATGAAACTGAAGCTATGGCTGAAAAATTTATTGCAGAAGGGTATGAATTTGTAAATTTTCAACAATATGCGGATGTTTATATAATAAATACCTGTACAGTAACCAATATGGGAGATAAAAAATCCAGGCAGATGATACATCGGGCCAGAAGAAAGAATTGTAATGCCATAATTGCTGTAGTGGGATGCTATTCCCAGATAGCACCAGATGAAGTGTCTAAAATAGAAGGAGTAGATGTGGTTTTAGGGACTAAGAACAAAGGAGACGTATTATATTGGGTAAATAAAGCCTCTAGAGATGGAAAGCAAATGGTAGAAGTTAGTGATGTCTTGCAAAATAAGGTGTTTGAAGATTTAAATATAAATGAATACCAAAACAGAACAAGAGCTTTTTTGAAAATTCAAGACGGGTGTAACAGATTTTGTTCTTATTGTCTAATTCCTTTTGCCAGGGGACCCGTATGCAGTAAGGCACCTGATAAGATTATAGAAGAAGTTAGAAAACTTGAAATTAATAATTTTAAGGAAATAATACTCTCAGGCATACATATTGCTTCTTATGGAATGGACATAAATGGAGATTGGAACCTACTTAGAGTACTAGAAGAAATAGATAAAATAGAAGGTATTGACAGAGTCAGGATAGGATCTATAGATCCTAAGTTTTTTACAGAAGATGTTATAAAGAGAATGGCAAGCTTAAAGAAATTATGTCCTCATTTCCACCTTTCACTGCAGAGCGGATGTGATAATACTTTAGAAAGGATGAACAGAAGTTATACCACTTTGGAATATGAGAAAGTAGTGTATCAACTTAGGAATATGATTGAAAATGTATCTATAACTACTGATATTATAGTGGGGTTTCCGGGAGAAACAGAAGAAGAATTTTGTAAAACTTATGAATTTTTAAATAAAATAGCATTTTCAAAAATTCATGTATTTAAATATAGCAGAAGAGAAGGCACTAAAGCCGCAAATATGAAATTGCAGATAGATGGTAAAGTAAAAGATGAGAGAAGTAACAAGATTATAGAGTTAAATGAAAAGCTGGAAAGACAGTTTATGAATAAATTTTTAGGTAATAATATGGATGTATTGTATGAACAAAAAGTTTCCGGAGAAAAAATATGTTATGAAGGTTATACGCCAAATTACATAAAAGTGATATCAGATTCTATAAAAGGTGAAAATCTTGAAGGTAGAATTTTAAATACTGAACTTGAAGATGTAAAAAATGGATATATTCAGGGGGAAATTAAAAGTTTTATGTGATTTTAGAAGGATATTAGCTAGTAATAATTGAATATTGCTAAAGGAGGTGAAATCTATGGAAGATTGTATTTTTTGCAAAATAATACAGGGTCAGATACCATCTGAAAAAGTATATGAGGATGACAAAGTGTTCTGTTTTAAAGATATAGAGCCAGGTGCACCGGTACATGTACTTATAATACCTAAAAAGCATATAGACAGTATAAATGATATTACTGAAGAGGACTCTCCCATCATTGCCCATATATATTTAATTGCAAAGCAAATTGCAAATAAATTAGGTATAGCAGATACGGGATACAGAATTGTAACTAACTGTGGAAGAGAAGCAGGACAGTCAGTATCACATGTTCATTTTCACCTGTTAGGCGGCAGAAATTTAAAATGGCCTCCAGGTTAAAATTTGTTATAAAAAGGGTTTAAAAGTACAATTATGTTTGATATAAACAACCATGAAATTGTTGACAGTATCCAAGGATTTATTGTATAATGGCTATGTGCTATTTGACCCGTGTTAACTGTATTTAATTTTTAAAATTAAATTGAGCTAGCGGAGGGAGGGATATAATATGTCAGAAATAAAAGTTGGAGAAAATGAAACTATAGAGAGTGCATTGAGAAGATTTAAGAGAAAATGTGCTAGAGCTGGTGTTCTTTCAGAAGTTAGAAAAAGAGAGCATTATGAAAAACCAAGTGTAAAAAGAAAGAAAAAATCAGAAGCTGCAAGAAAGAGAAAGTTCAAATAGAATTTTTTGAAAGAGGGTATTAAACAATATGTCTCTTAAAGAAAAATTGCAACAAAACCAGAAGTTTGATTTGAAATTAAAGAATGATTTCAGATCAAACATGACAAGTATGGCTGAATCTGGTATTTTACTAGTGGAAAAAGCTGATGGAAAAAAACTTGATGATGAAAAAATTATAGATATGTTATTAAAAGAAGTCAAGGAAATACGTGAATCTATACTTGAATGTAAAAAAAGCAAAAGATGGGATTTAGTTTGTAAGACAAAATCTAAAATAGATATTTTGTTGAATTACCTTCCTCAGCAGTTAAGTAAGAAAAAACTTTCCCAATTATTAGGAAAGCAGTTGACAGGGTGGGTACAGAGAGCATAGGAGATAAAAAATATTATAATAGTTGTTGTACTTAAAGATTAAAGGTATAGCGGATGATAGTCTGTGAGTCAAATAGTGAAAAATATTTAAATAAATATAAAAAAGCTGGGAGTTTTCTCAGCTTTTTTTATTCTCTGGTTTTAGGCATCTTTGATTTGTTATTTATTTTTGGATACCTGAATGTAGTTTAACCTTTAAGGAATTTATTATATATATATTTCATAAATTAGTAAAGGCTATGTATTTAATTTAATACAGATAAATTTTTAGAGGTGATATTATGGGAGATAAAATGTACAATACAAAACAAAATATTGCAGATAAATTAGATTTGCCAAGAGATATAATTTTGAATATGCCTCAAATTAAGGTTACAGGAAATAACGAAATAATAATAGAAAATCATAGAGGTATTATATTGTTTGATGAAAATCAGATAAAAATTAATTCAGGTGTAGGCTTAATATCCATATATGGAAGTAGATTTGAGGTACTTTTTATGGGAGGAAGTACTATAACCATAGGAGGGAGGTTTAGTTCTATAGTTTATGAAGGAAACTAATAAATTCAATTTGAGACACTATAGAAAGGGAAGTGTCTTAATTGAAATACAATCGCTTATACCTGAAAAGTTTATTAATCTCATGTGGAAGAATAATATTTATATAAAAAATATAAAGAAGAAAAATATTACTACTATGACCATGGAAATAAATTTAAAAGATTACTATAATATAGAAGACATAGCCAGAAAAACGGGCACCAGGATAAAAATAGTCAGAAGAAGGGGAATTACATTTTTAATAATTAAGATTAGGAAGAAGATAACTTTAGTAACGGGAGTAATCTTATTTATAGGGATAATATATTATTTATCCACGTTTATATGGAGTATAAACATTACTTCTGATAAAGGTCTGCCGCCATATATAATAAGACAGCAACTTAAAAATTATGGGATAAAACCGGGGACTAGTAAAAATAAAATAAATGTCTATAAGATAGAAGAAAATCTTATAAGAAATAATGATAGTATAATGTGGGTAAAGGTAAGGATAGAAGGTTCTAAATTAAGCGTAAAAGCAGTAGAAAGAAAATCTCCGCCAACTATAATTACACAAGATACTCCATGCAATTTGGTGGCTAAAAAAGATGGTAAGGTAGAGAGAATATATACTACACTTGGCACTCCGGTTGTAAAAGTAGGAGATGATGTGAAAAAAGGGCAGATACTTGTAAAGGGTGAACAGGGACAGGAACCTTCCACCTATAGTGTTCCTGCTGGAGGATATGTGATATGTAAAACTTTATATGAAGATACTGCAACTGTAAATATAGATAGTATAAAAAGAGAAAGAACAGGTAAAAAAATACAGAATTATTATATTAGTTTAGGAAATAAAAAGTTATATTTCAAAAAAAATGATAACAAATTTAATAATTATGATAAAATAGAGGAAAGTAAATTCATGTTAAAAAAAGAAACCTATTATGAAGTTAAAGAAGTTACTGTAAAAGGTGATGTGCAAAAAATAGTAAAAGATACTGGAGATAAATTATATAAGAATATATGTTCTAATTTAGATAAGTCTATAAATGTTTTAGACAAAATAGTTACTTATGACCAAGGACAATCCTGTAAAGTTAAAGTTCAAGTTATAGCAGAAGAAAATATAGCAGTTCCGGATGCAGTTCAAGATATAGAAAAAAATGAAAGTAGTATTAGTATAAAATAGAAAACAAAGGGTGATTTTCATTGAAAAAACTATCATTGAAAAGATTTTTTTTTAGTAAAAAGATTAATGAAATAATTATTTTTATGGTAAGTTTTATGTTTATTTATTTGTTACTTATAACTGGACTTACAGCCAAAAGGTATAATCTAAAAGTAGGTGATATTCCAAAGGTTGATATAAAGGCTCCTAGGGAAGTAAAGGATGAAGTATCTACAGAAGCTAAGTTACAGCAAGCTATTGAGTCTGTGCCCATTCAATATAACAAAAAACCTGAGGTAAAAACAAATATATTAAACAATTTAAATGGTTTTTTTTCTAAGGTAGCTCAATTAAGAGATTCACAATTAGAAGACAAGGATAAACTGCAAAAATTAAAAAGTGAATATGATATGAATTTAGCAGATGACGATTATATGGCTATACTGGCACTTAATAAAGATGATATGAAAAAGCTTCAAGATTTCCTGCAGAAAACACTATCAGATATATATGACAATAACAATATAAGTGATAATACACAAAATGATAATCAGGATGATATTAAAAAAGCACAGGAAAACATATTGTTAAAAGTAAGCACTTCTGATTTATCTAAAAATTTAAAAGATCTAGCTACTACCATAGGATATTCTCAGATTTCACCTAATTTCTTTTATGATAAGGAGAAAACTGAAGAATTCAGGAAAGAAGCTCAAAAAAAAGTTTCTCCTGTTATGATAAAGAAAGATCAAACCATAGTAAAGGAAGGGGAACCTGTAACAGAACATGAAATAGAAATATTAAAGGATTTAGGTCTTTTAAATAACAGTCCATATTTTCAGTGGCATGTGTATTTATCATTGGCGGTATTGGTGACATTGGTATTATTATTGCAGTGGATCTATATTTATAAATATCATGAAAAAGTTTTTGAAGATGTAAAAATGATTATTATGATAAATATATTGAACTGTTTAGCTATATTACTATCTAGAGTTATAGGTATGGTTTCTCCATTTTTGATACCTCTTACCTTTATACCTATGATAATGGCATTGTTAGTTAACCATAGATTATCTTTAACTTTAAATGTTTTAAATTGTGTGTTAATAAATGTGGCAGTAGGTTTCAATCTAGATATAGTTATACTGGCTATTGTAAACATAGTGGTAGGTTCCATAATACTTAAGAAAATGCAGCAGAGAAATGATATATTGATTGCTTCTTTATATGTATTAATTATAAATATTGCACTTGCTTTTTCAATGGGATTTTTACTTAGTAATAATATATTAGATGTAGCTCAAAAAAGTATGTTTACTGGAATTGCAAGTATAGTATCTGGAATTTTAGTTATAGGATTCTTACCCTTATTTGAAAGTGTGTTTGATATAGTAACTACTATAAAGCTTTTGGAATTGTCAAATCCTAATGCCCCACTTTTGAAAAGGCTGCTGATGGAAGCACCTGGAACTTACCACCACAGCATAATGGTGGGAAATTTAGCGGAAGTGGCTGCTGAAGAAGTAGGTGGGAATTCTCTTCTGGCTAGGGTATCGGCTTATTATCATGATATAGGTAAGATAAAAAGACCTTACTTTTTTAAGGAAAATCAATTAGGTAAGGATAATCCCCATGATAAATTGACACCTAATCTAAGTACTTTAATAATAATGTCCCATGTGAAAGATGGTTCCGAAATGGCCAAAGAATATAAGCTTCCTAAAATAATAAAGGATATTATAGAAGAACATCATGGTACCTCTCTTGTAAAATATTTTTATTTAATTATGAAAAATTCCAGTGAAGAACTTGAGAGTATAAATGAAGAAGATTTTAAATATCCAGGACCTATACCTGGAACTAAAGAATCAGGTATAATAATGTTAGCTGACGGGGTAGAGGCCGCAGTAAGGTCTATTAGTGAACCTGATGAGGCTAAAATCACAGAGATGGTAAATAATATAGTTAAGGATAGATTAAATGAGGGTCAGCTTGATAACTGTGATCTTAGCTTAAGAGATATAAATAAAATAAAGAAAGCATTTCTAACAGTACTTGTTGGCATATATCACCATAGGATAGAATACCCGGAAGATAAGTTTTCTAAAAAAACTACGGGACAATTACAAAAATCCAATATATTAAATCAGGGGGAAAAAGAATGATTTTTTTAGATAACAGACAGGATAAAGTAGAAGTTACAGAAGAACTTGAAAAAACTATTAAAAGTGTTATAGAATGCGCTTTAAAAGAAGAGAAAGTAAAATTTCCCTGTGAAATAAGTGTTGTGTTTATAGATAATGAGAATATAAAAAGTATAAATAGAGAAAATAGAAATGTGGATAAAATAACTGATGTGTTGTCTTTTCCCATGTTAGAATATCCAGAAGGTAAAGTATTTAAACAAATTTACTTAAATCATAAATTTCACGAATATGACATGAATGATGGCAATTTAGTATTAGGAGATATAGTTATTTCTCTTGAAAAGGCCAAAGAACAAAGCAAAGAATTTGGACATTCATTTTTTAGAGAGACCTGTTATCTAATAGTGCATTCAGTTCTTCATCTTTTAGGATATGATCATATGAAGGATGAGGATAAAAAACTTATGAGAAAAAGGGAAGAGGAAATTCTACAGGATTTTAGGTTTTAAGTAAGATAGCATACTAAGTAATTTAAATTTTATAAAAAATGGAGAATATTCATGAAAGTAAAAAAGTTATTGGATAGTTTTAACTATGCTATTGAGGGCATAATATATTCTGTTAGAACTCAGAGAAATATGAGAATACACATGATAGCAGCCCTTTTAGTATTGATCGTATGCTTTTTTTATGATTTAAGTAAGGCAGAGATTTTAGCTATAATAATAACTATAAGTATGGTTATTACAGCTGAACTTTTTAATACGGCTGTAGAATTTGCAGTAGATGCCACTACCAACTACTATCACCCACTAGCTAAAATTGCAAAAAATGTGGCTGCAGGAGGTGTACTGATTACTGCTATAAATGCCATAGCTGTAGGCTATATAATATTCTGGGATAAACTAAATTATATAAATTTTATACTTATGAAAAAGGTTCGGAGTACAAGTCCCTATACTATATTTATAATACTGACAGTTGTGTGTATAACCACTATAGTGGTAAAAGCTATTTTTGGAGAAGGGACTCCTCTTAAAGGGGGTATGCCAAGCGGACACAGTGCTATAGCTTTTTCCATAGCTACTACTATAGCTTTGATAACAGGCCAGCTGGCAGTAATTACATTGAGTTACCTTCTAGCTTTTATTGTAGCACAGAGTAGGGTGGATTCAGGAGCCCATTCTGTAATGGAGGTTGTTTATGGGGCAATATTTGGAAGCTTGGTAACGACTTTACTTTTTAGAATATTTGGATAGATAAGTCAGTTATTTTGGGGGGAATGATATGGATTATACAAAATTAATTTCTAAAGCTATTACTGCGAGAAGGTCGGCTTATGTTCCTTATTCTAAATTTAAGGTTGGTGCAGCTGTACTAACAGGGGATGGAAATATATATACAGGCTGCAACATAGAAAATGCTTCTTATGGTGCTACTAATTGTGCCGAAAGAACGGCTATATTTAAGGCTGTTTCTGAGGGACACAGAGATTTAAAGGCAATTGCAATAGTTGGAGCGGATGAGGAGTATACTTATCCCTGTGGTATATGCAGACAGGTAATTGCAGAGTTTGCATTAGAAGGTATGGAAATTGTCATAGCAAAAAGTGAAAGTCATTATATAATAAAAAAGCTGGAAGAAATTTTACCACAGGCATTTACAAAAAAACATTTAGAGAATAGGGAGAAAAGTTATGATTAAGTCAGGATTTGTTACAATAATAGGAAGACCTAACGTAGGAAAGTCTACATTGTTAAATAGTATTATGGGAGAAAAATTATCTATTGTCTCTTGTAAGCCACAAACTACTAGAAATAGCATACAAACTATTTTAACTAAAGATGATTTTCAATTAATTTTTGTGGATACACCAGGTATACATAAACCCAAGCATAAACTTGGAAATTATATGGTGAAAGTTGCGGAAAATTCTATTAAAGATGTAGATTTAATACTTTTTTTAATAACCCCTGACGTGGAAGTTGGAAAAGGAGATAGATATATTTTAGAGCAGCTTAAGAAAGAAAACATACCTGTATTTTTAGTAGTAAATAAAATAGATGAAAATCCTCAGCAAAAAGTAGCCGAGACTTTAAAAAATTATTCAGAGATTTTTGATTTTGCTGAAATCATACCAATATCTGCACTAAAGCAGCGAAATGTGGGAGAACTTATAAGACTTATGGTAGAATATATGCCAGAAGGACCTAAGTACTATCCAGATGATATGATTACAGACAAACAGGAAAAATTTGTAGTAGGTGAGATTATAAGAGAAAAAGCACTTAGACTTCTTTCAAAAGAAGTACCCCATGGCATAGCTGTAGAGATACTTTCTATGAAACAAAATTCTAAAGGCTTGTATAATATAGAAGCAACTATACTTTGTGAAAAAGAATCTCATAAAGGAATAATAATAGGAAAAAAAGGAGCCATGTTAAAAAAAATCTCCACTTATGCCAGAGAAGATATTGAAAAATTCTTAGATTCAAAAGTATATCTTGAAGTCTGGGTTAAAGTAAAAAAAGAATGGAGAGATAGTGACAGATTGCTAAAGGAATTAGGATATAAATAGTATGGTAAACATAGAAAGTTATTTTTAAATAAGGATATAATATAATTAAAATGGGGGATGATTTTCTGACCATATTTAAAACTAGAGCTATAACTATAAAAACACAGGACATAAAAGAATCAGATAAGCTAGTGTGGCTTTTTACTGAAAAACTTGGTAAAATATCTACTATAGCTAAAGGTTCTAAAAAGAGCAGAAGTCCACTGTTTTCTACTACTCTTCAGTTTTGTTATGGAGACTATGTAGTTTACAAAGGAAAAAGTATGTATGTAATAAATGAAAGCAGTTTAATAGATTCATTTCAAGATTTATTAAATGATTTAAATGATTTAACTTATGCTTCTTATTTTTGTGAACTTACAGATATAGCAATGGATGATGGGGAAAGTAGCAGAGAACTTTTTAGGTATTTGGCTACTTCTTTTTACCTTATAAGGAGTCATGCAGTGGATATTGAAACACTGGCGAGAACTTTTGAATTGAAAATTCTAAAGGCTACAGGATACGGGCTGAATTTTGAATATTGTTCCGTATGCAGAAAAAAAATTACATCTTTTGAATATATACATCTTCAATATCTGGGAGGAGTATGTAAAGAATGTGAGAAGAAAAACAGCATGCACATAAGCTATGCTGCCTGTAGTGCACTAAAATACTTATCTAATATTTCCATGGAAAATGTGTACAGAGTTGTGCTAACTAAAGAAGTAAAAGAAGAATTATATAAAGTTTTGGAACTTATTATTTCTCAAAATTACTTTAGAAAACCTAAAAGCTTGGATATCTTAAGGTACCTTGTAAATTTTGAAAAGAATAAAATCTAAAAAAGGAGAGAAGAACATGAGTGAAGTAACATTGGAAAAAATTGATATCATAAGAGAAAGAACTGGAGTAAGCTATTCTGAAGCAAAAGAAGCGCTGGAATTTTGCGATGCAAATGTAATTGACGCACTTATATATATAGAACAGAATAAAAAGTCCTATAAAGATAATTTATACACCACAAAAGATGAATTTTTAGAATGGTTAAAGGATTTAGTGAATAAAGGAAATATAAATAGGATAAAAATAAAGAAAGAGGATAGGGTAGTAGTAGATATTCCTGTAAATGCAGGTATTGCAGCAACATTAACAGCCCTTATATGGCCGCCACTAATAGCTATAGGTATATTAACAGCTGTAATTACTAAAGTTACTATAGAGATAACTAGAGATGATGGAACTGTAGAAGTAGTAAATAAGATAATAAAAAATGGAGTTAGAAATACAGTAAATGACGTGAAAGATAAGGTATATGATGCGGCATCTTCAGTTAAGGATAAATTCTCAAATAAAAACGAAGGACAGGATAAGAACACATATAAGTATACTGTAAAATTCGACGATATAGATGAGGAAGAAAAAGAATATGATGGGAATAATGAAGAACACAAAGATAGATAATAAACTTGTAACATGATAATTGCAAACAGTTATATTAAAATCTATTGTTGTGTAAATATGGATAGTAATAATTTAAATTGTAGTGACAATTTTCAGTAAAGAATGAAATCATATACTATTCACCCACATATATATGGTATAATAACTTTTAGGAAGTATAAATTTGGGAACTTATACTAAATTCCTCTTAGTAAATGTTTGTTCAATTATTTAATTTACTATAGAGAAAGAGGGTGGACATTATCAAACTATCATCAAGGCAAGAGAGAATAATAGAGTTAGTAAAAGATCATGCACCTATAACTAGTGAACAACTGGCAAATAAATTAAATGTTACAAGAGCAGCACTTAGACCGGATTTAGCAATACTTACTATGACAGGTATACTAGAGGCAAAGCCTAAAGTGGGATATATATATTCTAAAAAACCTTCATACAGCTTAATATATGACCACATAATGAATATAAAAGTGAAGGATATAATGTCAAAACCTGTAATGTTAGATGAAAATACTACAGTGTATGATGCCATAGTATATTTGTTTTTAAATGACGTGGGAACTTTATTTATAGAAAATAACGGTATTCTTACAGGAGCTGTTTCAAGAAAGGATTTCTTGAAAATAGCTATTGGAAGTAGTGATATGCATAAAATACCTGTGGGAATAATAATGACTAGGATGCCTAACATAGTTTTTGTAGAGAAAGAGGATGCCGCATATTTAGCAGCTCAAAAAATAATGGAACATGAAGTAGATAGCCTTCCAGTGGTGGAAAAATCTTGCGATGAATTAAATAATGAGATTCTTAAAATTATAGGAAAAGTTTCAAAAACAAATATAACAAGACTTTTTGTAAAAATAGGGGAAAATAAATAAAGATAATTGAGCAGGTTAATATCTGCTCATGTATGCATAAAAATATATGTAAAATTTTTTAAAAAAAGGAGATGTGTTCTATGCAAAATAAGAAGTATGTGTATCTCTTTAATGAAGGAAATGCCAGTATGAAAAATTTGTTAGGAGGCAAGGGAGCTAATTTGGCTGAAATGACAAATTTAGGCATACCTGTTCCCGCTGGCTTTACTATATCTACAGAAGCGTGTATTAAATATTATGAAGATGGGAAAGTAATATCACAGGATATTATACAGGAAATTTATACTGCATTGAAAGGTGTAGAAGAGAATACAGGTAAGAAATTTGGAAGTATAGAAAATCCACTTTTAGTTTCAGTAAGATCAGGAGCCAGGGTTTCTATGCCAGGAATGATGGATACCATATTAAATTTAGGTTTAAATGATGATGCTGTAAAAGGTCTTGCTAGGTTAACTGGTAATGAAAGATTTGCTTATGATTCTTATAGAAGATTTATACAGATGTTTTCTGATGTAGTTATGGATATTGAAAAGAGAAAATTTGAAGATATACTAGACAGTGTTAAAGGCGCTAAGGGAGTTGAGGTTGATACAGATTTAGATGCATCTGATTTAATAAATATAATTAAGAAATTTAAGGAACTTTATAAAAGTGAAATAGGGAAAGAGTTTCCACAGGAACCGGAAGAACAACTAATTCAATCGGTTACAGCAGTATTTAGATCCTGGGAAAATCCAAGAGCTATAGTATACAGAAGATTAAACGATATTTCAGGAAAATGGGGAACAGCAGTAAATGTTCAATCCATGGTATTTGGCAATATGGGAGAAACTTCAGGTACAGGAGTTGCATTTACAAGAAATCCAGCTACAGGAGAGAAGGCCATATTTGGTGAATATCTTATAAATGCGCAAGGAGAGGATGTAGTTGCAGGTATAAGAACACCCCAGCCTATAACCAAGTTAAAAGAAGATCTTCCAGAATGTTATTCTCAGTTTATAAACATAGCTGAAAGATTGGAGAATCATTATAAAGATATGCAGGATATGGAATTTACTATAGAACAGGGTAAGTTATATTTCCTACAGACTAGGAATGGAAAGAGAACAGCTCAATCCGCACTTAAGATAGCAGTGGATATGGTGGAAGAAGGTCTTATTACTAAGGAAGAAGCCATACTTAAAGTTGAACCTAAGCAATTAGATACACTGCTTCATCCAAATTTTGACAGTAATGAATTAAAAAAGGCCACTGTGATAGCAAAGGGACTTCCTGCGTCTCCAGGAGCTGCTTGTGGTAAAATATATTTCACTGCAGATGATGCTAAGAAACATCATGATGAGGGTGAGAAAGTGATACTTGTGAGATTGGAAACATCTCCAGAAGATATTGAAGGAATGGTAGCTTCCCAGGGAATACTTACTGTCAGAGGAGGAATGACATCTCATGCAGCTGTTGTGGCTAGAGGTATGGGAACTTGTTGTGTAGCCGGATGCGGTGGTTTAATCATAAATGAAAATACCAAAATTCTTCGCAGCTCAGATAAAACTTATAAAGAGGGAGATTACATATCACTAGACGGAAGTACCGGTAATGTGTATGGAGAATCTATAAAAACAGTATCACCTGAGATATCCGGGTATTTTGAAATTTTTATGAAGTGGGCTGATAATATAAGACATTTAAAGGTTAGAACAAATGCAGATACGCCAAAGGATGCTAAGCAGGCAATTGAATTTGGAGCAGAAGGAATAGGGCTTTGCAGGACGGAGCATATGTTCTTCGAGGAAGATAGGATATCAGAAGTACGGGAAATGATAGTTTCAAAAACAGAAGAGCAAAGAAGAAAGGCATTAAATAAATTGCTTCCAAGACAAAAAGGAGATTTCATTGGAATATATGAAGCTATGGAAGATAGACCTGTAACCATTAGATTTTTAGATCCACCATTACATGAGTTTTTACCAAATGAAACTGAGGATATAAAAAATTTAGCTGAAGAGATGGGAATAAATTTTGAGGAATTAAAGGATACTATAGAATCCCTACATGAATTTAACCCTATGATGGGTCATAGAGGCTGTAGATTAACTGTTTCATATCCGGAAATAGCCGAAATGCAAACCAGAGCTATCATTGAAGCTGCTATAGATGTTAAGAAGAGAAAAGGTTATGACATAGTACCTGAGATAATGATACCACTTGTAGGAGAAATAAAAGAGTTAAAGTATGTAAAGGATGTAGTTGTAAAAGTAGCAGATGAAATAATACAAAAAGAGAAAGTAGATTTGAAGTATAAAATTGGAACTATGATAGAAATTCCAAGAGCTGCTATTACAGCAGATGAGATAGCAACAGAAGCGGAATTTTTCTCTTTTGGAACTAATGACTTAACTCAAATGACTTTTGGATTTTCAAGGGATGATGCAGGTAAATTTTTAGATGATTATTATGAAAAGAAGGTATATGAATTTGATCCATTCCAAAAGTTAGATCAGGTAGGAGTAGGAAAACTCGTTAAAATGTCTGTAGACCTAGGTAAAAAAACAAGACCAGATATACATCTTGGAATATGTGGAGAACATGGGGGAGATCCTTCTTCAGTGGAATTTTTCCACAATGTAGGCCTTGATTATGTATCCTGTTCTCCTTTTAGAGTTCCTGTGGCAAGATTAGCAGCAGCACAAGCTCAGATAAAAAGTCCTAGATAAAATAACATTGTAAATTATTATATCAATAGCTCAAAAAGTTTTATACAACGGGCGTTTGATACCATCTATACTGTAAATAGGGCATTGTAACTTAATTTCCTTATTGGTTTTTAAGTACAATGCTCTATTTTTAATATGAGCCTTAAATTTTAATTATCAAAGGGGCAAGATTGGCATTGAGAAATGGATGAAAATATATGGTTGAAAATAAATTGTAAACCATATATTAAATGAAGGTTGACAATATGAAAATTATTTAGTATTATTGATACGTACAAGCAAATATTGGAATAGGGGAATGCTTTATGAGAAGTACAAGAGATTTAATTTTGGTAGCTATGTTTGCAGCGTTAACAGCAATTGGAGCATTTATTAAGGTACCAATACCATATGTACCTTTTACTCTGCAATATCTATTTTGTGCTTTAGCTGGTGTAATTTTAGGTTCAAGATTAGGGGCTTTATCACAAATAGTTTATGTTGTTATTGGACTTGCTGGTGTACCTGTCTTTACTGAAGGGGGTGGTTTTAGTTATATATTTAAACCTACTTTTGGGTATCTTATAGGTTTTATTATAGCGGCTTATGTCATAGGTAAAATAAGAGAAAATATTAAGGAACTAACTTTTATTAAGGCAATATTTATGCTGCTTTCAGGTCTGTTCTTTATATACTTATTTGGAGTGATATATTTATATATTAGTTATAATTTATACCTAGGGAAAAATATTTCCTTTTATTTTGCATTTTTTTATGGCTTTGTAGTTTGTATAGCTGGAGATTTGGTACTAACAATATTTACAGCCTATATTTCAACAAAGATATTACCTGCATTAAGAAAAAGTGGATATATTGAGGCTAGTTGAGGGAACACCTTTGGAAAATACAGAAAGCCTAAATTAGGAGGAAATAATTACAGGAAACTACTTAATAACATCAGGAAATAAAATATATGATGATAAAAAATGGTAGGTGAATTAGAGTTGGAGGTTAGAAAAAATGGCTAAGGGTGTATTTATAGTTGGAACAGATACTGATATTGGTAAAACTGTTGTAACTGCTGGACTTATGCATGTTTTGAGGAGCAACGGATATGATGCTGCTTACTTTAAAGCAGCTTTGAGTGGTGCTTTAGAAATAGGCAATGAGCTTATTCCTGGTGACACTAAGCTTGTAAGTGATGTGAGTAAGTTAGAAGAACCCTATGAAAACATCACACCTTATGTTTATAGGACTGGAGTATCTCCTCACCTTGCATCCAAGTTGGAAAATAATCCTATAGATTTAGGTGTAGTAAGAGAAAGATATGCTTATTTAAAGGAAAAGTATGATTTTATAATTGCTGAGGGCAGTGGTGGAATAGTATGTCCATTGATAGATGATGAAAGAGGAGTATATACTATTGGAAATCTTATTAAGGATTTAAATATGAGCGTTATTATTGTTGCAAGTGCTGGGCTCGGAACAATAAATCATGCGGTGCTTACAGCAAAATATATACAAAACTTAGGGATTAAAATCAAAGGCATTATAATAAACAAATATGAAGAAGGTTTATTTTATGATGATAATATTAAAATGATAGAAAAAATCACTAAACTACCTGTTATCGGAAAGCTTGAAAACATAGAGAACATGAATGATAATGAGGTAGAAACTATAAGAACAAATTCTGAAAAAGCTTTTAGTGCTCAGAATATAATAGAGCATATGGAACAATTATAATAAAAATTGAGGTGTGGCTATGAATGATTATGTAAAAAGAGATTTAAAATACATATGGCACCCTTGTGGACAAATGAAGGATTATGAGGAGTTTAACCCAATAGTTATAGAAAAGGGAGAAGGGGTTTGGCTTTATGATATTGAGGAAAATAAATATTTAGACTGTATATCGTCTTGGTGGACAAACACCTTAGGCCACAGCAATAAAAGAATTAACGAGACTATAAAGAAACAAATAGATAATATTGAACATGTTATATTCGCAAATTTTTCTAACAAGCCTGCAATAGATCTATCAGAAAAGCTGGTAAACATAACGCCAGATAGGTTAACAAAAGTATTTTTTTCTGATAATGGCTCTTCAGCGGTAGAAATAGCTTTAAAAATGAGTTTCCATTATCATATGCAGAAGGGAAACACTAAAAAGAAAAGGTTCTCAGCTTTGAGCGATGCATACCATGGAGAAACTTTAGGTGCTTTGTCTGTTTGTGATATTGATGAGTACAATAAGATATATAACCCCCTTCTTTTAGATACTATAAGAGTAGAGGGGCCAGATTGTTATAGATGTAAGTATGGTTGCACTAGAGATAATTGTAATGCAGAGTGCTTTATAAATATGGAAAAATGTATGGAAGAAAAGCATGATGAAATAAGTGCTGTAATAGTTGAACCAATGCTTCAAGGAGCTGCAGGTATGAAGATATATTCACCTAACTATCTAGAGAAGTTGCGTAAAATTTGTGATAAATATGATGTACATCTTATTGCAGATGAGATTGCAGTTGGCTTTGGTAGAACTGGAGAGATGTTTGCATGTAATCATGCCTCAATAAGCCCAGACTTTATGTGCCTTTCAAAAGGAATTTCTGCCGGATATATGCCTATGTCCGTAGTTATGACAACGGATGAAATATATGATTGCTTCTATGATGATTATAATGAACAAAAAGCATTTCTTCACAGCCACACCTATGCAGGTAATGCTATGAGTTGTGCCATTGCCTTAGAAAATTTAAAAATATTCGAAGAGGATAATATTATTGAGAACAATCGAAAAAAAGGTAAACTAATAAAAAGACTTACATTGGAAAAGGCAAAAGCATCGAAACATGTAGGCGAAGTTAGAAACATAGGTATGGTAACGGCTATTGAAATAGTAAAAGATAAGTTGACTAAAAAAGACTATTCTTGTCAAATGCGAGTAGGGTATGAGATTTATAAGATTGCTCTTAGTAAGGGGTTATTATTAAGACCTATTGGAAATGTTCTTTATTTTATTCCTCCATACATTATTAATGAAGAGGAAATAAAATTTATGGTAAATACATGCTTTCAGAGTATAGAAGAGTATTTTATAGAGAATAAGTTATAAGTTGTAGAAGTTAAGGTGACCGGCCTCTTTATGTTTGTGAAGAGGTCGGTTTTATTATTTTGATTTAAGTAATTGTTAAAACTAAAAAATAGTATTGAATTTTTTTTCTGCATATTTTCCAAGCCCTACTACAAATTCTAGTTGTTCAATATTGTTATTGGAAGCTTTTCTTAACAAATAAAAAAAAGAACTCATATTGCATTTTGATATATTATTATAATAATCTCTAGATATTTTCCAAAATTTTTGAGGAAAAGATAGATAGGAAATGATATACTTATAATCATCTAAAGTTAAGTTGAACTCTTTTTCGTATAGTGATAAACATTCTATAGCTGTATTAAAATTCCAATTAATATTACTCCTTTTTAGAAATCGTCTTAAAAAATAAGATAAATCGTGAGAGCAATAATCTATACTGCATTTGTCAAAATCTATTACCCAAATTTTATTATCATTATCGAATATTATATTTTTATTTACGTAATCTAAATGACATAGGGAAGTACTTAAATTATTATAGTTTATAGTAGAAGATATTTTAAGTGATATTTGTGCCAAAGCAGAATTAATTTCAAAATGTTTTAAAAATAGTTTGGAGAATTTATCTTGATGTCTAAAAGATAAATTTGAACAATTTAAAAGTTGCTTAAAATGTTTTTCAAAGGATATATATATATTTTGGAAATTTACTCTTTTATGGCTTTTTTCTATAGGAATAAAAGTTTTAGTTGCACTATGCATTTTAGCTAAATTTAAAGTAGCATTAGATAAATGGGAATTGTCATCATAATTACATTTTACTCCGTTTATCCAGGGAGTTAATATAAAAAGCATATTATTGTATTTTACAAATCGTCCGTTGTGAATTGTAGGTAATATTCTAGGAACATTTATATTATTTCTAAATAACCATTCTATTGCAGAGTATACAAAGAGTAAATTTTCTTCATCAAAATATACTTTTTTTAAGCAATAATTTTTATTTAAATGTGATATTTTATATACGGCTCTTTGTTTATTTGTATCTTTAAATTTAATTCTAGTTATGTTTGCATTTCCCATATGGTATTGAGGAAGTACATGTTTTTTTACATTTTCCTCAGACAATAAATCCATATAAAAACTCCTTAAAAAGTTCTTTCTTTATAATAATATTAGAAAGGTTTTTACAATATACATCCATCATTAAAAAAAGGAGTTTTTAATAATATCTTTAAGCAAATCTTAGGAGATGATTTATATGAGTATAAGACAAAAAATAGAAAGTAAAGAAAAATTGATGCTGATAGATGAAGCTTCTTTTTCTGTTGAAACAAAGGGAAGAAATGTGAGTGAACAAAAGGATGATATTAGAACTGATTATATGATAGATAGAGATAGAATAATACACAGCAAGTCTTTTAGGCGGCTTAAGCATAAAACTCAAGTATATATAAGGATTCCAGGAGATCACTATAGAACCAGACTTACTCATACATTAGAAGTAAATCAAATAAGCAAAAGTATAGGTAAGGGAATAGGATTGAATGAAGATTTAATAGAAGCTATAGCAATGGGACATGATATAGGACATGTAGCTTTCGCCCATAGTGGCGAAGAAGTATTAAATGGACTTTTACCCAAAGGATTTAAGCACAATGAAAATAGTGTAAGGGTACTTACTAGAATAGAAAAATTAGGTTCAGGATTAAATTTAACTAAAGAAGTTTTGGATGGAATACTAAATCACAGTGGATTTTTAAGTAAGTCAAAAGCTTCTACGTTAGAAGGTCAGGTAGTTAGGTACAGTGACAAAATAGCCTATATAAATCATGATATAGATGATTCAATAAGGTCAGGATTATTAAAAAGTGAGGAGCTGCCCCCATATTCAGTAAAAATATTGGGAAATACTAATAGTGATAGAATAGATACTTTAGTAAAAGATTGTATTTATACCACTATAAAAAATATTGAAAAAGGAATAAATGAAGTGGCTTTAAGTGAGGAAGTATTTAAGGCATTATGTATACTAAGAGAATTTATGTTTAAAAAGATTTATAAAGGCAAAATACTTAAGAATGAGAGGGATAAAGCTAAATTTGTCCTAGAACAGGTATTTAATTATTTTCTAAAAAATCCAGATAAAATGCCTGAATTTTATTTAAGTATTGTTGAAAATGAAGGCCTTTACAGAGGGGTGTCAGACTATATAGCCGGCATGAGTGATGATTATTGCATTATGCAGTTTAATAATATATATATGCCTAAATTTGTTATATATTGAAGAATAATTTTTCCTATTATATGGGTAAAATACAAATATAGGTATAATAAAGTTACTTTTATATTGGTTCATGTATATTATATAAATAAATAATTTAATATTAAATTATTTATTTTATGGAAGGATATTTAATTTTTATAAAGAATATATTATATATAATATATTCTTTATAAAAAAAGAAAAATATTTATTTTTAAAGAAGGAATATAGTAATTTATGTCGAATATAGTTATTCTTGAGTGTAATAATTTAAGATAGGGGGTTATTTAGTGATATCGGAAGATGTCATTCAAAGGATAAAAGAGGAAAATGACATAATAGATGTAATATCTGAAAGTGTCAAATTAAAAAGGTCAGGTAAAAACTATTTAGGACTGTGTCCTTTTCATCATGAAAAAACTCCCTCTTTTAGTGTATCTAGAGATAAACAAATATATAAATGTTTTGGCTGTGGTGAGGCAGGTAATGTAGTAACTTTTATAATGAAGTCACAAAATTTGAATTTTCTAGAAGCCATAAAATTATTAGCAGATAGAGTAAATATAGATATAGATTTAAATGCAAATGAAAGTAATAGAAAAAATACATTTGAAAATCTATATAAGCTAAATGTAGAGGCAGCTAGGTATTTTTTTAATTGTTTAAATAAAGATAGAAGAGCTAAATCATATTTATTAAACCGAGGAATAACAGAGCATACAATAACAAGGTTTGGCCTTGGATACTCCATGAATAGTTGGAATCATGTGCTGAAATTTCTAAAGAATAAAGGATTTACGGAATTAGATATGATTTCAAATGGACTCATAATTAAGAGTGAAAAAGGAAATTATTATGATAGATTTAGAAATAGAATAATGTTTCCCGTATTTGATTACAGGGGAAAAGTAATAGGATTTGGAGGCAGGGTATTAGACCAGTCAAAGCCTAAATACTTAAATTCACCAGAAACTTCTTTGTTTAAAAAAGGCGTAAATCTCTACGGACTGAATTTTGCTATAAAAAATAATACATCTAGAACTTTTATAATGGTAGAGGGATATATGGATTGCATAGCTCTTCACCAATATGGTATAACAAATGCTGTAGCTTCTTTGGGAACAGCTCTTACTGTAAATCAGGCAAAGCTTATGACAAGATATGCAGATAAGGTGATAGTATCCTATGATGCAGATACGGCAGGTGAAATGGCTACTCTAAGAAGTATGAATATACTTAAAAGTGTAGGATTAGAGGTAAGGGTTTTATCTATACCCTGGGGAAAAGATCCGGATGAATTTATTAGAAGTAATGGCAAGGAGGCTTTTTTGAAGCTTATACAGGATGCTGATGATCTCATAGACTATAGAATTAAAAATATAAAGAAAAATGTAGATTTTAATAATTCTCAAGATGTTGTGAAGTATACAGAAAATGTACTAAAGATATTGGCTGAATTAGATCCAATAGAAACAGAAATATATATAAAAAAATTATGGGAGGAAACAGGTATAAAGGAACAAACACTTTATGATATGTTAAATGCCAATATACAAAAAAGTGTAAAAAAAAATGTAAATGTGAATATAGATATAGGTTTTGGACAAAAATTATATTTAGAACCCGCATATTTGAAGGCAGAGAGAGCTTTTTTGAAGATTATATCAGAAAATAATAAAGCTTTTGAATATAGCTTGGATAAAATTAGAGATATTGAATTTATATTAGAAAGTCACAAAGTAATATATAAATATATAGCTGAAAGTATGAATTATGAAGATCTAGAAGAAAGAAAAAAGTACATAGAATCAAAGTGTATAGATGTAGATACATCTAAAGAATGGATAAATATTATGGAAACAGAAGTTCAATATAATAGTGAAAACTGGGCAGATATGTTACATAATTTTATAAATAGAATAAAAAAGTATAAATTGGAAGAATATAAAAAGAATATTATTAGAAAGATAAAAGAATGCGAATCTGAAGGAATGTTGAAGGAATCTCTGGAGTTTGCACAACAGTTAATTGAAATACAAAAAAAGATTAGTGGAATACAGTAATGGTTAAAGGAGGCAAGAAAATGAAGGATAAAAGTGCAAAAGTAAAATTAGTTAAAAAGCTTATAGAAAAGGGTAAAAAAAACGGCACTTTAACTTATAAAGAAATAATGGATGAATTGGAAGAAGTAGATTTAAGCCCACAGCAAATAGAAAAGATCTATGAAGTGCTTGAATCTATGGGAATAGAAGTAAACGGTGATATGCATGAAATGGAATTGAATGAAAAAACTTTAGATTTATCAGTTCCTGAAGGCATTGCTATAGATGATCCTGTAAGAATGTATTTAAAGGAGATAGGTAAAGTACCCCTACTTTTACCAGAAGAAGAGGTGTCCCTTGCACAGAGAATAGAACAAGGAGATCAAGTTGCTAAAAAGAAATTGGCAGAAGCTAATTTAAGGTTAGTAGTAAGCATAGCAAAACGATATGTAGGAAGAGGAATGCTTTTTTTAGATTTAATTCAGGAAGGAAATCTAGGACTTATAAAGGCAGTAGAAAAATTTGATTATAGAAAAGGATATAAATTTAGTACTTATGCCACTTGGTGGATAAGGCAAGCAATTACAAGGGCAATAGCAGATCAGGCAAGAACCATAAGAATACCAGTTCATATGGTAGAGACTATAAATAAACTTATAAGGGTTTCAAGGCAGTTACTTCAAGAGCTTGGAAGAGAACCTCATGCAGAAGAGGTAGCTAAAATAATGGAGATGCCTGTAGATAAAGTTAGAGAAATTATGAAAATAGCACAAGAGCCAGTATCTTTAGAAACTCCAATTGGAGAAGAAGAAGACAGTCATCTTGGAGATTTTATACCAGATGATGAGGCGCCTGCCCCAGCAGAAGCAGCAGCTTTTACTATGCTTAAGGAACAACTTATAAATGTACTTGATACTTTAACTCCAAGAGAAGAAAAAGTTTTAAGATTAAGATTTGGATTAGATGACGGAAGAGCTAGAACCCTAGAAGAGGTGGGGAAGGAATTTAATGTAACAAGAGAAAGAATAAGACAAATAGAAGCAAAGGCTCTCAGAAAGTTAAGGCATCCAAGCAGAAGTAAAAAATTGAAAGATTATCTAGATTAAAGCACCACTTCCAGGGTGCTTTTATATATATTAGCAATATTTTAATGGAAATTGTAATTTGTGTTATAATGGATACTAAAGAAGGTGGTGACAGTATGAAAACTTATAAATCTGTAAAAGGGATAGGAGTATATCTTATATTAAGTATAGCTATTATATATAATATTCTGTTAATGTTCTTAATATATTATGTAGACTCATATGAGTTGTTTATTCTTTTAAACGTCACTTTGATAGCCATTAATGTATATCAATTTTACTATATTATAATTTGTGCCACATTAAAATACTCAGTGGATGAGGACAATTTATATATAATTAGTATGCTAAAATTTAAAAACGGAAAAATTCCATTTGCTGATATTGAAATGTATCAGAAATCAACAGGCCATATTAAAGGTGTTAAGGTATCGGGATATGGTAAAAATAAATTCGCCATAGGCAGGTCATTTATTCATAAAATAGGAATTACACATATGTTTATTACGTCAACTCAAAATGTTATATATTTAAAAACAGGTACAGTAAGTTATGCCTTATCTCCAGAAAATTTTCATGAATTTGAAATAGAATTGAACAAAAGAAATATAGTTTATTCAGAATGGGAAAATAAATTAAATAAAGTTTCTAATTTAAATAAAAGACAAAAATTCTTTATACCAATTATAATTACTGCTATAATTATAATTATACTTACTTTTAATCCAATAATGTTGTATCTTTGTGGAAGCTTGCCGGATAAAATGCCACTTAGTTTTCAGCCTGACTTTTCAGCTGTGAAATTTGGGACAGGTAGACAATTCGCATTTAAACAAATGACCTATGGACTTTTAAATATGGGTGTGCTATTTTGTATGTATTATGCAGGATATATTTATTCTAAATATGATGAAAAAACTTCCTATAAATTCTTATATATAGCATTAGTAGTATCTGTGTTTTTTTTGGCTATGCAAATAAAGATACTTTATACATTTAGATAAAAATTAGCTTCGATGTGCTAGCTTTTAACAATGCATCTTAGAATGGAGAATTACATGGAAATCAGTTTAAGACTTAAAACTTTATTAAATATGATAGATAATTGTGAGTGTGCAGCAGATATAGGTACAGATCATGGTTATGTGCCTATTTGTCTAGTGAAAAATAAAATTTGTAGAAGAGCTATAGCTTCTGACATAAATAAAGGACCTATAGAAAAAGCCAAATTTAATGTAAAGCTTCATAGGTTAGAAGATAAAATAGACTGCAGATTAGGGAAGGGACTTTCCACCATAACACCTGGAGAAGCAGATGAAATAGTAATTGCGGGTATGGGTGGAAATCTTATAAAAGATATAATAAATGAGGATATGGAAGTGTTTAGAAGATCCAAATCTTTAATACTTCAACCTATGCAAAATTCACAGGTACTGAGAGAATATATATATATGAGTGGATTCAAAATATTGGATGAAGAATTATGTATTGACGAAAACAAATTTTATGAGATAATAAAAATAAAATACGATACAGAGATTAGACCTGTAGATAGTATATTCTATGAGGTTGGAGAAGTATTAATAAAAAAGAAACACAGTCTCCTTTTGAAATTTTTGGAAAATAAAATTCACAGTTATAATAACATAATTTTAAATATAAATAAAGATACAGAACTGGCTAATAAAAGAAGGGTAAGTTTAAATGTTAAAATAAAAAAATTGCGGGAGTTGATACAATGTATTTGAGGGTAAAAGATATACACAATATAATGGAAAATCATGCACCTTCTATACTTAAAGAAAGCTATGACAATGTGGGCCTTATGGTTGGGGATATGAAGAGTGAGGTTACTTCTATATTAATAGCTTTGGATTGTACATTGGAAGTAATAGAAGAGGCAAAACAAAATGGATGTAATTTTATACTTACTCACCACCCTTTATTGTTTAAAAAGCCAGACAGCATAACTACAAGTACTTTAATTGGCAAGAAGATAATACAATTAATAAAAAATGATATAAATCTATATTCTTCTCATACTAACCTTGACTCTGTGAAGGGTGGAATAAATGATATCATTATGGCTTTGCTTGATTTAACTTGTGATGAGATTATCGATCCTTCAAAGGTTAAAAATTATGGAGAAAATAATTGTGGTATAGGAAGGATTAGTGGACTTAAAGTTCCTGTCACCCTTGAAGAACTCTGCAGTAAAGTAAAGAGTAATTTGAATATTCCTATGTTAAGGTATGCAGGAAACGAATCCAAAATTATAAAGAAAATAGCAGTTGTAAATGGAAGCGGGGAGAGTTATTTTAATTCTGCAAAATTACTGGGTGCAGATTGTATAATTACAGGAGATACCACTTATCACAATATGAGTGATTTTGAAGAAGAAGGAATAGCTATAATTGATGCCGGTCACTTTGAAACGGAATGGCCTGCTATGAAAAAAGTAGCAGATCTTTTAGTGCGTGAAATAAGAACCAATAAATTTGATAATACTGTAATTTTATCAAAAGTAAATAGAAGTCCGTATAAATATAAGTAGAAATGAAGATTGAAGTCATTTCTGCTTTTTTTACTTTTGGTTTATTTTTCTAGTAATGAAAGTTTAATTTAATGAAGGAGGGAGTATATGCTGAATTTACTTATTCAAATTCAAGACAATAGAGAGAGAATAAAAAAAGCTAAGAAGGAACTGAAGAACAATTCAATTATTCATTCCATGAGAAAAATAAAAGGGGAATTTGAGAATGAAAAAGTAAAATATAAATCTATAGATAACAGTCTTCAAAAAATTCAAAGTAATATAAAAGATATTGAACAAAAGTTAGGTTGCATTAAAGAAGAAATGAAATTGGAAGAGGATAAACTGTATAGAAATTTAAAATATGATCTGAAATTAATTAATTCATTAGAAAAGAGTATTGAATTAAAACAAAATAAAATAAAAGAATTAGAGGAGAAAAGTCTAGGGCTATTATATGAAGAAGAAGAATTATTAGAGCAAAGAGAGTGCAGCAGGAAAAGACTTATTGAGCTTAGAGATGACTTTTATGATTATAAAAAAAATAGTAATGAAAAAGTTATTAATGTTAAAGAAGATATAAAAAAGGCAGAACAGGATATTTTAAATTGTGAGAAATGTATTCCTTCAGAGTTGTTAAGTAAGTTTAATGAATTATCTTCTATTAAAGGGACAGGAGCCGCCCAATTATCAGATGGTGTCTGCTTAGGCTGTAAAGTGAAGGTATCTGCTATTACCCTGGATAATGTGAGAAATAATAAGGGTATGGTTTATTGTGATAACTGTGGAAGGATAATATGCTATAATAAGGCCTCTTTAAACAAATAATTATCAGTGATTTAGATATTTAGCACTTTTTACTATTGTAATACATTATTAATTATGATATTATGTAAGTCGTAAGTAAGCCAGACAATCGCTGCTGTGAAAACAGGAGAGGAAAGTCCGAGCTTCATAGGGCAGGGTGCTGGGTAATACCCAGTCAGGGTGACCTGAAGGAAAGTGCAACAGAAATATACCGCTGAGGTAATAGGGAGGTAACTCCTGCTTCAGTAAGGATGGAAAGGCGAGGTAAGAGCTCACCAGCGCATTGGTGACTTTGCGGCTATGTAAACCCCACCTGAAGCAAGATCGAATAGGAAAGCATGTAATAAAAAGTGGCCCGCTTTGCTTTCGGGTAGTATCGCTTGAGCCTATTGGTAACAATGGGCCTAGATAGATGATTGTCTAATACAGAACTCGGCTTATAGACTTACTTACCCACTGAAAACACTAGGCTTGTAGCTTAGTGCTTTTTATTTACATGGGAATACCATTAGTGTAAATGAGATTAAATTTTTCTATGAATAATACACTTATCACCTGCTTTTAGCTGATGGTAGTTGGGTTCTCCATAATTACTTCTCTTGGCAAAGATACCATAAACGTAGTACCCTTTCCTAATTTGCTGCTAACCTCTATTGTTCCTTTATGCATATCAATTATTTTCTTTACTATAGAAAGACCTAATCCACTACCTTCTTTAGTTCTATTTCTGGATTTATCGGCCTTATAAAAACGCTCAAAAACATGAATTATATCCTCTTTTGATATTCCGATTCCCGTATCGGATAAACTAAATTCTATACTATGTTGCAAATTACATAGCTGAATTTTTATACTTCCTCCTTCTGGTGTGAATTTAATACTGTTGTTAATCAAATTTATCCATACTTCACTTAAGAGGTCTTCATCAGCCTTAATAGTTGCTTCCTCTGTACACACTTCTATGTCTATATCCTTTTTTGACCATTGTGGTTCACAGGATAGTATAAGGTTTTTTAATTGTTTATCAAGTCTGTAGAATTTACAATTTATATTAACATTTTCTGATTCTAAAGATGTAAGCTTAAGTAGATTGTCACTTAATTTTGACAAACGGATGCTTTCACTTTCAATAATACTTAAATAGTGTAACCTATCTTCATGGTTCAATTTATCACTTCTTAAAACTTGGGCAAACCCTCTTATAGAAGTAAGTGGAGACTGTATTTCATGAGATACATTTGAAATAAACTGCTGCCTCATTTTTTCCACGTTATCCAGATTTGAAGTCATGTTATTAATATTTTCTACTAACTCATTAAGAGATTTATTATCTCCATACTTGTTAGTTATTTTAGCTTTGAAATCTCCTGTTGAAATTTTTTTTATAACCTGAAAAATTTCGCTCATATATCTATCTGAAATACTTCCAAAATAATTAATGATAAAAGAGGTAAGAATCATTAAAAGCAACCCAACCATAGAAGTAAGAATCTGTTGAAAAATTTCTGATGGATGTTTTCCTATAGTATTATATATATATTGTGTAATAAAGAAGGCCAAACCCAAATAACTTACAGCTAGAAATATTGCTACAGCTAATTTAATTGTACTTACAAGTATTTTTTTTATTCTCAACAATTCACCTCCAAACGATAGCCTAATCCTCTAATTGTTTTTATTTTAAAGGAATACTTGTCTTCTGGAAATCTTCCACGGAGTCTATTAACATGAACATCAAGAGTTCTCTCATTTCCTTCAAAATCATATCCCCATATATCTTCGATTAATTGATCCCGAGAAAGAGTTTCTCCAGCATGACTAGCTAGTTTAAAAAGAAGCTCAAATTCCTTCAATGGTAAGGTTAGATTCTTACCCTGTACAGTTATCTCATAGGTTTTACTGTTCATAAATAGTTCTTTTATTTCTAATGTCTGAGATATAATGATTTTATATCGTTTTAATAGAGCTTTTACTCTCATTACTAGCTCCATAGGTTCAAAGGGTTTAACTAGATAATCATCTGCCCCTAGCTGAAATCCCTTGATTTTTTCATTAGTTTCCCCTTTGGCTGTGAGCATGAGCAAAGGAAAGTTATAATGTTCTCGAAGTTGTTTACATAGTTGCCATCCATCCATATTAGGCATCATTATATCTAGAATAACCATATCCATTCTTTCTTCTTCAAGTTTTGTTAGAGATTCAGCTCCATCTGAGGCTTCACACACATCAAAGCCCTCTTCACTTAGAAATATTTTAACCAATTCTCTGATGTGTTTATCATCATCCACAATTAGTATTTTATTCATGACATATACTCATTCCTTTCTTCATTCATATCCATAGTATAAGACTTATGTAAGATATTCAATAACTAAATTTGGAATCATGAAAAGTGGATAAATATCAATTGGCTTATCTTGCTACAATCTTACAAAGAAAATTATTAACTTTTTTTCTAAAATCACTTAATTGACAATAGACAGATTTATTACCATGTCTTTCTCTACACTCTTTACATTTGCCGTGCATTTCACATTTTGTATTTGGACATTTACAATTTAAGTTTATTCTGTTATTCATTTACCTTCCTCCTCAAATGTTTTATTGCTAGTATGCCTATATTAAGCTAGATTTTTAAACCTAGGCTAAACTACGTTTAGTTTGTTGAATAACTATTTTTGCTAAACTTATAAATACTAATTATAGGCAAGAAAGTATTTTAATACAATCTGAACTATTTGTAAATTGTTGATGCTTAGTCACTTTTTATGTTTTTAAGCTTAGTTATTCAATAACCTATATGTTAGATAAAAAGTATATTTAAAGTATTTCTCAAAAGATTAGTCTAAATTTTCTTCATTTTCTAAACTGTCCTTTCCTTTCAGCAGAAGTGTAGGAACAATAACCAAAATCGTTATAATAGAAATAATCAACATAGTATCCTTTACAGCCCTCATCTGTGCTTGCTTTACTACAATTCCAAAAATCCAATTCAATGCTTCTCCTGAAGCAGCAGTTCTTTGCAGTCCGCTTTTTATAAGCATTCCTTCCAAAATATTAAAAAGCTTCATACTTCCTAAATTAAAGAAATTTACGTGTCCTGATAATATGGCAAAATTTTCAGCACTTCTGTGCTGCATGAGGCTAGTTACTATAGTAATTCCAACCGCAGAACTAATTTGTTGGATTGTATTAAATAAGGCAGAAGCTGTTGAATTCATTTCCTTCGGAATTGCATTGAGTGCAACCACTTCAATTGGTGCCATTAAAAATCCAATGCCAAGCCCCCTAATCATTAGTAACAACATAATCACATTGCTTGAGGTATCCAAAGTTATTTTAGACATACTGTATCCATTAATTGCAAGGAAAATTAATGCCAAAATAAGCATTCCCTTCTTTATTAACAGTCCCGGTTTATCACTTAATATTCCTGCAATTACTACCGAAATAGCAATTGAAATAGCTTCAGGAAAGAGCACTAGTCCTGTTTGAAAGGAAGTAAGTCCCTTTATCTGTTGGAGAAATACTGGCATAAGAAATATACCTCCGTACAGAGAAAGCATTGCAATATTCAAGATAATCGTACTCAAACAAAATGTATAATTTTTAAAAACCCTCAAATCAAGCATTGGCTCTGAAATCATCAGTTCATTGACGATAAACATTAGTATACTGTAACATCCAATAACCATTAGCACAATGTTGTTTATGTCACTCCAATCTATATTATCTTTTCCAAGTACATAAAGTATGGAAGCCAGGCCAATACTTGATGTTAAAAACCCAATAAAATCAAATTTATGTTCCGTCCTAGACTCAGACTCTTCAAGAACTATTAATGCCAATATCAAGCTTATAATTCCTATTGGAATATTAATAAAGAAAATAAGCCTCCAATCAAATTTTTCAATAATGTACCCTCCTACTGTCGGTCCAAGAGCTGGTGCTGCCATCACAGCCATACCCATTAAGCCAATAGCCATTCCTCTTTCCTTCTTATCAAATGTTGCCATTAATAAAGTGGTACCTATTGTCAACATAACAGCTCCACCAATACCTTGAATAATTCTAAAGGCAACTGCTGATGCGGTATTCCATGATATTCCACAAAGAAAAGAACCTAACGTAAACATTGCCATAGAAATGGTATAAACTTTTTTTATACCAAATCGATCACCTAGAAATCTAGTAGCTGGAGTAACGATTCCTACTGATAGAACATAGGCACTTATGACCCATTGAATTTTGTCAAGGGTTGTGTTAAAGTTGTGCATCATTTTTGAAATGGCAAGGTTTGCAATACTCGAATCTAAAGTTTCCATAAAAGTTCCCAGTATAATTACAAGTAAAATCATCCATTTGCCGGATGATTCCTGTTTCTTCTCCATAAATACCACCTACTTTATATGGATTGCTACAGTAGCATTTGTTCCAGGCAATAGATTTACATCTATCTTTTTAAACTTAATTTTTACTGGTACTTTTTGGACCACTTTTGTAAAGCTTCCATCGGATGAAGATGGAAGGAGAGAGAATGCAGAATTAGAAGCCTTACCAACAAATTCCACTGTACCCTCAAACTTTTTTCTACTAAATTGATCTATACTTATATCTACTATCTGTCCAATTTGTATCTTTTGAATTTTAGTTTCTTCAATATTAGCATTGATGTAAATCTGGCTGGGATCAATCATCACTGCAAGCTCAGTTCCTGCGTCATAAAATTCTCCAACAGCTGCTTGTTTTCTCACAATTAATCCACTAATAGGAGCCCTTATGAGAGATGTGTCTATTTTGGAATCGTCTATTCCAGTTGGATCAACCCGTCCCATAATCTCATTTTTTTCTACGCTGCTTCCTTCCTGTACATTAAACTCAAGCAAATTCCCTGATATTTTGGGAGTAACCTGAATTAGATCACCGGCTACCTGTGCATCTTCAGTAGAAACATAATATGTAGTATTATACCAATAGTGATACCCTACTATGCCCAGCGTTATTATCATGGCACTGAAAATAGCTAAAATGATGAGTTTACGCTTTCTATCCATTTCTCCATCCCTCCTTAATTTGTTATGCCTATTTCGGCAAACATTCCAGGTCTTAAATTTGGAGCTTTATCTATTAAAATTACTTTAACAATTACATTTCTTGCATTTACTATTCCTGAAATAGGTGCAGTAATAATAGCAGCTTCGCCCTGGTCAACCTGACCTTGTAAGTCTGTTGTGTCTAATTTAATAATCACATCTCCTTCACTTACTTTTGAATCTAAATCTACTTAGTTAGTAAATCTAACTTTTATCATTTATAATCATACAATAGTTTTTTAAACTGAATTTAAACTACTTAGAACTCCCATCTATAAAATGAAAAAACTATGAACTGATTAAGATAAATTGCTCTTTGAAAATCGAACAATATGGTGTATTATGTAATTAATGTTAATTAACGAAAAAGTAAATTATAGTGAACAAAAAGGAGCGGTAATTATGCAAGGATATGTTGTTATCATAACTATAGTTTTACTTGTGATAATGATTTTATTTCGTGTTTTTCTATTACATAAAATGGGTATCAAAGCTGTAAAATTTGGTGAGATAGACAAAAAAGATTTTATTATTATCCCATTTGTTTTAGTGTTCTTTTATTTAGTGTTTTCAAGTGTTCTAAATTTACCGAAAATAGGAAGCAAATTATTTAGCAATGAGATTGTTAGTTGGATTGGTGTAGTGCTATGTATAATTGGACTCTTATTATTCCTATTGAGCTTAATTTCCTTTGGGAAAAGCTTCAGAGTTGGGATAGATGAAGAAAAACCAGGCACTCTAATAACAACAGGTATTTTTGCAATTAGTCGCAATCCTATTTACGTTGCTTTTGGGTCTATACTGCTTGGAATATTTTTGGTCTTCTCGAACTGGATATTGTTGTTGTACTTAATTGCAGGTTTCTGGCTTTTAAATCGCCAAGTTCTTCGTGAGGAAGATTCTTTGAAAAAGATTTATGGCAAAGAATACTTGGAATACTGTAAAAAGGTTCGTAGATACTTTTAAAGTAGAAGAAGAATTTTATATTAAGGGGCATTCTTCTTATTTCATGATTAACATCAAAAATGAGTAAATGTTTTGAATATCGTTAGGTGCTTTTTATCCGAACGCTACCATTGCTAATACTCCCATCTTCTTCAAAGTGGGAGCTAAGCACTGCTACGCACCTGGATAAGTTCTTCCCCTAAAGGATAACGTATTCTAAGTGCTAAAGACACTAAGAATACTGTTAATAAGGTTCAGATGTAGATAAGTATTTCTCTATAGCAAACTCCACCTGAACCTAAGAATCACTTGATATAGTTAGCTTGTAAAAGTTTTAGGTATAAGAGGGAGAAACAATATGAGATTTAAGGAAAATGTATATCTTTTTATTGAGGGAGAAATGTTCGAAAAATATCAAGAGACAGATTTAAGTAAGGCTGTAGAAGAAATAATGTATAACTGTATTGGGAATATAGCACAAGATATAATGGATAAAAAAACGGAAATATTATTGAATGTTAAAGAAAACAGTCCCATGAATATATCCACAGTAGCAAAAAGAAGGTATTCTATCACAGTTAGAAATTTATATAGAATGAAAGAAAGAGAATTTCAGAATGTAGCTGATGAAGTTAAAAAAAGCTTGATAATAAAACAAGCAATGGAAGAGCTTATAAAGGATAAATTAGTAAAGATAAAGGCAGATACAGGATTTCATCAATTAGGTAATTCTAATGCGGATACAGAAATTTATATTAGGCATAATGAAGGAAGTAAGTCAGTATATATTTACCATCTATATCTTAATAAAATCTATGAAATATATTGATTAGTTTAAAAAAATTTTTCATTTTTAAAACAAAACGAATAGGCAGATTGCAAAGATTTCAAATATAAAGGAAACTCTTGAAATTAGGGACCAGGTAGAGAAAAGGAGTCTACTTTTTTGAAAGTGATAAAATAAAATCGTCGATTATAGATTGAAAGCTTTCTTCTAAATTTACTTTACCATGGAAATATCCAAAAGAATGTAAGGAAACAAAACCATGTAAAAGACTTCTTAAGATTCGACTCTTATGGACCAAAAAGGTTTCATCCTTGATATAAAATTTTAAAAGCTGATGAATAATATGGGTAGTTTCTCTTGCTAAACGAAATAATTCAGAATCTTCCGTACTTGGAATACTCATGAAAAGTCCGTATGCAGTCTTACTTTCAAAAGCAAAATCTCTATAAACATAAGCAAATTCTTTTATAGCATCATCACCACTCTTACCGATTAAACTTTTTATTAATTTTAAATTCAATTCATTTAAAAGATACACTGTCATTTCTACTTTAAGGTTATCCATATTAGTAAAATGATTATATAAAGATGGATATTTTATACCTAATTTTTCAGCAATTTTTTGAAAAGTAACTTGGTTAAGACCAATTTCATCAGCTAAAGAAAAAGCAACTTGAATAATTTTTTCTTTGGTTAAATTTCGTTTCAGCATTTGCTTATCACTCCTTGTAATCCAACTCTATAAAAGTAGTTTAACACTATAAATTATATTTATCAAACTACAAATATAATTTTTTATTACAATAATAATTTACAAACTATAAATTATAGTTTACAATTAAATTAAGATAACCAATATTGTGACTGATACCAATTAGAGGAGTATGTTTATGGAAATGTGGAAGAGAAATTTAGTGGTTTGTTGGTTTGGAATATTTGTGGCTAGTATAGGAATGAGTCAAATTGCTCCAGTATTACCTCTTTATATACAACATCTTGGAGTTCATGATGCAGCTTCGATTACAAAAATTTCAGGAATTGCTTTCGGCATTACCTTTGTGCTTTCAGCTATTTTTTCACCAATTTGGGGTAGTGCTGCTGACAAATATGGGAGAAAACCAATGATACTTAGAGCAAGTCTTGGCATGGCTATAACTATAGGCTGCATGGGGTTTGCACCAAATGTATATGTACTTATAGGATTAAGGTTGCTTCAAGGTGCCATTACAGGTTATAGTACAGCTTGCACTGCATTGATTGCAACACAAACGGATAAGGAAAATGCAGGATATGCTTTAGGCACACTTTCAACCGCCAGTATTTCAGGCTCACTACTTGGACCAACGATTGGTGGTTTTATAGATGAAATACTTGGTTTACAAAGTGTATTTTTTATAACAGGAACATTACTTTTGATTTCATTTATTATAACTGCTTTATTTGTAGAGGAATCTTTCACTGGTGAAGATAAAAAAACCCTTAGTATAAAGGAAGTATGGAATTCTGTTCCAGAAAAAAGCTTGACTATTATAATGTTTGTAACCTTTTTTATATTAGCTGTTGCATTATATTCGGTTGAACCAATCGTAACAGTATATGTTAAGCAGTTATCTAATAACAGCAGTCATGTTGCACTCCTGGCCGGACTGACATTTTCAGCTTCAGGCTTGGCAAATATAATTGCGGCCCCAAGACTTGGAAAACTTTCAGATAAGATAGGTGCACATAAAGTCATATTGGTATGTCTTATAGGTGCAGGAATTATTTTCATACCACAAGCTTTTGTCCAAAGTACTTGGCAGTTGATGGGCCTTCGTTTTTTATTAGGATTAACATTGGGCGGACTTAATCCATCCGTCAACATTATATTAAAAAAAATTACACCATCTTCTCTTACAGGTAGAGTATTTGGTTTTGGCATGACAGCAGCATATTTGGGAGTATTTGGAGGTGCAGTTTTAGGTGGACAGGTGGCAGGATATTTTGGAATGAGATGTGTATTTTTTATTACAAGTGCATTGTTGTTTATAAATGCGGCATGGGTTTATTCTAAAGTCTATAAAAAACTTAGTTTAAATTAATAATTATTATATATATAAAATGAATGGAAAGGAGACATAAAATAGAAAATTCGAAGCTTAATGAAAATCAATTTATTGAAGCAGGAAGAACAGCACTGGTAGTCATAGACCTACAAAATGGAATTGTGAATAGGGAGCTTTCACTTACTCACTATAAGTTACATTTACAATAAAAAAGCAGATATTAAAAAAATATTGGGGTGATAAAATGAAAATTAAATGGTTTGGTCAAGCATGTTTCATGATAACTTCTGAAAATGGAAGTAAAGTATTAATAGATCCATTTAATAAAATGCTAGGTTATAAATTACCTGAAATCCAGGCTAATATAGTATCTATAAGTCATAATCACAGTGATCATAGCAACATAAACGCAGTGAAGGGAAGTTTTGTTCATATAAACGGACCGGGCAGATTCTTAAAGGATGGAATAGAGATAAAGGGTGTGGAAACATTCCATGATAAAGTCTCAGGATCTAAGAGAGGGAATAACACAATATATAACTTTAGAATTGATGGAATAGATGTTTGTCATTGTGGTGATCTTGGGCATATTCTAAGTTCCAACCAGATAGAAGAAATAGGTAATGTAGATATTCTACTTCTTCCTGTTGGTGGATTAGTCACAATTAATGCATTAGATGCTAATGAAGTAATGAAACAGTTAAACCCAACAGTTGTTATACCTATGCACTATAGGACAAAGGCGTTAGGCTTACTTGGATGCATGTTTAGTAAAGTTGAAAAGTTTATCTCTGTTTCAGGGCTTAAGGTAAAAGAGTGTGGTGAATTGGAATTAAACAAAGAGAATATTAAAAATTATTCAGGGATTGTTGTACTTAAATATGATTAAGATGAAATAAAAACTTATATTTCTTTAGAATTTGATTTTATCACAATGGCAAGGAAGTGTGCAAAACGTGTTATAATTATTCTTAATTGAGTCAAAGTTGTAAATTATGATGATTTTTTATTGAAAAATTAAGTGCATTTGAGCATACACAAGTTTTTCAATATAAGGAGGCAATCGAAATGAGAGGAGCATTTCTTACACTTTATGTGCTACTGCTTGTAATTATTATAATATCATATAGAAAAAGTGAATTTGTGTTTTGGGCATTTTTAACTGCATTTTTAATTTCATTAGCAATAACAGTTTACACGGTTGTTAGGACTTTAAAAGTTGTAAATAAGGGTATTGGCCTTACAAATAAAGGAAACGCTGAAGAAGCAATAGATTTTTTTTCAAGAGCTCTAGAGGGTTCAACCAAAACCACAAAGGCTTTGCCATTAGCTTATAGAGGAATGGTTTATTTAAGAATAAGAAGATTTGATTTAGCTTTACGGGATTTACTGGAATCATGCAAAATTGCAAAGCTTCCTTTAATCAATATTGTAAATGTTGGTGTTGTGTATACTGAGCTTAAACAATATGACAAAGCACTTAAGTACTTTTTGAAGGCAGTAGATCTAAAACCTAAATCCAGCATTGCATATATACATCTGGGACGGTTTTATTTACATACTAATGAATATGAAAGAGCAATAGAGGATTTAAACAGGGCAGTTGAACTTGCAAATGGAGAATTTCTAGGTAAGTCGAGAAATCTCTCCACTGCATACAGCAATTTAGGTATTATGTATACTAAATTAAAGGAATATGATAAAGCTGACGAATTTCTAGCTAAAGCAATTAAGATAAATATCAAAGCATCTGCGGTTGTAAAGGCTAATATCTATAAAAGTTATGCTCACTTACAAAAAATAATGGGAAATATTCAATTGTCAAGGAAGTATGCTTTAAAAGCCATTGAGATAGATCCATATGAATTTTTCTCATATAAAATCTTAGCAGAAGTTAATCTTATTCAAGATAATTATGATGGTTTTTATAAAAATTTTGAGATTTTTTTAGAGAAAAAAGTACTCAATATTGATGATGAAGACATTGAAGATGAAGTTTATAAAAAAGTGAAGAATGAAGAAAAGTTTCAATTGCTAATCCAAAATAGAGGTAGTGAGAACAAATATAATGATTTTAACACTGCTATAAATGATGATGAAATACTTTCTTATGACTTAAATACGAAACGAAATAGTAAAAATAAAAAGATAATAATCATCGGTATTTTTTTATTAATTATAGAAATAATTAATCTGCTTATGATAAATAAGCAACCTGCTAAAATACTTACTAGGACACCTGCAAGAACAAGTACGGTAAAAAGAACATCTTCCATCCATAAGATATATGAACAATATAACATAGATAATAGTAAGGTAATAGTCAATAGTCCCAAATTTAAGGTGTCTTGGAATAAGACCAATGTTAAAATCGGTGAAAAGATTAAATTTAGTGCTACTGGAATTGTTCAGACGGCCAAAATGAATAGTGTAAAAGTATTGACGGTTGAAAGTTATGACAATAATTTAGTTGGTGCCTATGTCATTCAAAGTGATGAAATAAAAATTGCAAATTTTAAAACAAAAAATAATAAAATTAAATCTTATATATTTATAATGCCTGAAAATGAAGATAAGATATATGAGTATGATTTTATTTTAACAGTAATACCTTAGTAAGGGGCTAGATAGATGTTTACAGCTTTATTATACATAACTTTAGTTGGGTATAAAAAGAGGCTGTGGCCGCCATGACATTAAATGGAATACCATAAGATATGAGCTTTGAATTAATTTTGAAATGCTATCAGTTGCTTTTTTTTCATTTTTTTATTCACATGGGAATACCATTAGTGTAAGTTAGATTATTTTCTATTGTTATGGTATTTGTCTTAAAATTTATATCTTTCACAAGATTATATTTGCTGGAATAATATATAGGGTTAAATATTAAATATCGGAGGAATTTTGGTGGGTTATTATGTTGCGGTGGAACCTGGTGTGAAGGTTTATGTGGAAGATGTAAATCCTAATGGAAATAAAACTATAGTATTTTTGCATGGCTGGCCGGGAGATCATAATTTGTTTGAATATCAGTTTAATATACTTCCTAAGAATGGGTATAGGTGTATTGGGATAGATCAAAGAGGATTCGGCAAATCTGATAAGCCATTTACAGGATATGATTACAATAGATTAGCAGATGATGTTAGACATGTGGTTGGAACACTGCAATTAAAAGATTTTACATTGGCAGGTCATTCTACAGGAGGGGCCATTGCTGTTAGATACATGTCAAGGTATAAAGAATATGGTGTATCAAAACTAGCTCTTTTTGCAGCAGCAGCTCCAAGTCTTATTAAACGTCCCAATTTTCCATATGGACTTGATGAGAAAACTGTAACTAATATTATTAATCAAACATATGATGATAGGCCTAAAATGTTAAGCGATTTTGGTGATATATTCTTCTTTCAGTATATAACTAAATCATTTGCTGAGTGGTTTTTAAGTCTAGGATTAAAGGCAGCGAGCTGGGCAACTATTGCAGTGGCAAATACATGGATACAGGAAGTATTATTTCGTGACTTGTCATCAATAACTGTTCCAACGTTAATTCTTCATGGGATTCATGATAAAGTTGTTCCATTTCAATTGGGAGAGGTACAAAATAAAAGTATTAGGGATTCAAGGCTTATACCATTGGAATATAGTGGACATGGGGCGTTTTATGATCAAAAGAACAAATTTAATGAAGAATTAATGAAGTTTATTGAAGAATAGAGCTTAAAGTTTACATGAGGAATGTTGTGATTAGTAGATCTCAATAATTAAGTACCGTACTATTTCAATGCAGGGCACTTGATTAAATTCAGGTGCTATTTTTGTCGAAAAAAATCAGAAAAGTTATTTTATATTGGTAAAGTTTTTTGGAATGGGTACGATTACATAAATATATGTTATTATCCTCATAATATAATTTGCTTATAACTTCCAATCCTAAATTTTTTACGATATACAATTGGAAAAATAAGTACCTAAAATGATAAAGTGGTACTTATTTTTTTTACATATATTTTAGATCTAATTGTTATTTAGCATTTAAGACATATTGTGGTAATAATCAGCATGTACAATAAAAGTGTCCTAAGCCATTAATACTTAGAGAAAAAATAAGTGCCTGTCATCTAGGGTACTTATTTTTATTTTGGAAATACTGACTAAATGGAATATTGTGGATAATGTGGATAAGCTGTTGATAATTTATAAAAATAGAGCATAAAATAATAAGTTATATGTTGAATGAAAGGAAAATTTTAAAGTTAAGGTATGGCTGGGACAATAATAAATGCATGAGAATTACTTACAGGACCAATCTAGAAAAAGGACTGCTAAGCCGCAATCCTCTTTCAAATGTAAATTAATTACGATTTAATAAGTCTGACTCCTAAATCAAATGCTCTTTGTAAATCCTCAGTCGATATTTTTTCCACACGATTAGATTTTTCTTCTTTATCCGGCATCGGATAAACGTACTTTGAATAATCGTCAAATAGGACGGTATTTGTCAAAGTCAGTAGTTCACAACTACCCAATGTGTGGCCCATAATTTCCGCAAAACTAGTTAAAGTATCCTTAAATCCTCTTTCAACATAAATTTTATCACTGACATTCATTGTTGCAATTAAAGCCGTTTTAAAGTTTTTTGGTTTAGGGCCTGTAGATGTACCACCATAATCAAGGTATTGAAAAAGCAATCTGTCTGTAAATGAACGCATTTGCCCTGATAAATTTCCATAATAAATAGGGGAACCAAGCACAATAACATCTGACTCCTCAATACGTCCCAGTAAAGGTTTAAGCTCATCATCTACCACACAATGTGCATAAAATTTACTATTTTTCAATTTACAAGAATAACAACCGATACAGTCCTTGTAGTTTAAATCAAAGAGATTTATAAATTCGGTTTCAGCACCCACTGATTTTGCTCCTTCAATGACTTGGTGTAACATTTTTGAGGTATTGCCCTGTTTTTTTGCACTACCACACACAGCTATGAGTTTCATAGATTATCCTCTTCTTTCTATCATTTAGTTGAAAATAATTTGTCAGCCAATCTTAAATTTACACACTCGCCCCATACATGACAAAATACCCTCGGCATCTTTCAATCGAGAGAGAGAAGAATGGATACGCTATGTTTATGGCATCCCCGATACATCGGCCCCTTATTTCACCTCTTACAATTAAATTATACAATATTACATTTATAAAGTATATAAAAATACCTGACATAGGAACACCTGATAAGCATATGAATGGGATTTTATTTAGGTGTTTTTTTGTATATACTCAATAGTTTTTCTATTCTTTTTATAATCTCAACCCTAACATAATCAGGTTCTAAGCATTCACATTTATCACCAAAGCGGAGAATCATATTATAAAAATAATCGTCTTCAACAAAAGGAAAATAAGCTATGTATTTATTATCTTTATAAAGCGTAATATTATCTTTACCACAGAATTCAATCATAATATCTAAAAGTGATTCATGAATAAGCAGTTTCAGAGTAATAGTTTTTCTATAAGTTTTAAAATAAATGTCTTGTGAATCATAATCAAACTCTCTGGGAATAAAGGTTTCTTCAAGAACTTCAAGTGAAGACATGTTAGAAACTTCAAAGATTCTAACATCTTCTCTCAAGGTACAGTAGCCTTGTATATACCAACTTGAATTTTTTAATACCAACCTATAAGGTTCTATTTTTCTTTCACTCTTTTGTCCTAGGCGATCAAAGTATTTAAAAGAAATAGGGCTGTTTTCATTGATGGCAGTTTTGATTTTTTTTAGGTTTAACTGTATTCTTTTATTGCAAAACCAAGGTGTATGATCAATTTTAATTCGATTTGTTTTTTTCTCAACTTGTTGAAGTTCATCTTTAGGAACTAATCCCTTAAGTTTTGCCATAGTGTTAAGAAGTTCTTGATTAGACATAGTTGAATAAATACTTTTAAGACCAATTAATAACTCAGTGATGTCTGAAAGAGTAAAAAGCTTTTTCTCTATTTTATATTCTTCCATTATACCAATGCCACCATTTGCACCACGATAAGTAATTATGGGAATACCAGCTTGATTTATTGTGTCTATATCTCTATAAATTGTTCTAAGATTTACTTCAAACATTTTTGCTAGTTCAGGTGCACTGATTTTTTTTCGTTGAAGTAATATCATGATAATTGATACTAATCTATCTATCTTCAAAATTATTCACCACCAAATTTATTTTACTTAATGATATAATCATGACATAATGATGTCAAGATTAGTGGGATATAATAAATTTGAAAAAGAAAGGAGAACATAAAAATGATAGAAATAAGCAAGGATTTATATCAATTTTCCATGCATATTCCACCTATGCATTTTACACTTCACCAATATTTACTTTTATCGGAGGAACCAGTACTAGTATCTACTGGTACTGTACAGCAGGCAAAACAAATATTGCCCCAAATTAAGAAGTTATTAAATGGAAAAGAGATAAAATATATTCTTTTCTCACATATAGAATCTGATGAATGTGGTGGATTACCAGTGTTTCTAAAGGAATACCCAAATGTAATTACAGTATGTTCTGAGCTTAGTGCTCGGGAATTAGCAGGATTTAGCTATACAGGAACAGTTCAAGCTAAAAAACAAGGAGAGTCATTAATTGGTAATGGTTTTTCATTTAGATTTATTGATTATCCATCAGAGGTACATCTTCAAAATGGTCTTGTTTTTTATGAAGAAACTAGAAAAATATTTTTAAGTAGTGATCTAATGCTGAGATTTGGTGATGCTGTTGGTCAAACAATTGATAGTGGTTGGAAAGAAGAAGTAGGAGCAATAAATATTGAACGAATTCCAAATGAAAATCAGTTAGCAGCATTAAAAAACAGTTTACTAGAAATAGAGCCTAATTTTATAGCTGTAGGACATGGATTTTGTGTAAACTGTAATAAAGAATTTTAATATAGGAAGATGAAAAGGGCATGTTATGAAAGAATATGATTTTAAGTTTAATGAATTTCTTCCGGAAGGTGTAATTATAAAAAGAAAAGGTCAGTTTATTATGATTTGTGAGATTAATGGCGAAATTAATAATTGCCATTGTCCAACAACAGGGAGAATAGGTAATCTAGATGTAAGTGGCCTGCCATGTTTACTTTCAAAAAGCAGTGATTTTAAACGGAAAACTCCGTATACAGTTGAGGCAGTGTCCCTGAATCGTCCAGAGGACTCTAATAAGTCATGGATTGGTATTAATCAAAATGCAGCTAATCGTTATGTGGAACATTATCTAGTAAATGGAGGCTTTAAAGATATGGTTGGATCAGAAAATGAGGTTTTTAGAGAGCAATTTCTTGGTGTATCTAAACTTGATTTTCTTGTGGGAAACACCTACCTTGAGGTGAAGACTCCTCTTCAGCATTTGCAGGTTGAGTATCCAGATTATATAAAAACAAAAAAAGTCACTCCATTTAGTTCCACTGATAGATTTGTAAAACACATAACAGAATTGGGAAAGAGTCTTCAAAGCCACCAAAGGGCTATCCTTTTAACATGCTTTATCTATGATAATCCTGGTTTTGAGATAATTGAAAAAAGTACTAACTTTGAAGAAGTAAGAGCAGCAGTAGATAAAAGTATTGCATTAGGCGTTGAGATGTGGCAGGCTAATTTTGAAATCCAGCCAGAAGGTGTTGGATTAGTACGATATTTTAAGAGAGAAGTTTAAAATAAATGGTAATAATTAAACGAAATCAAGTTGAGGATAATACATAGGTTGGATTATACGAATTTATGTATTATCCCGAATTTATGCAAAACTAATTAATTATTATTTTTGAACATGAAAATAAACCAAAGATAATCTTATGTGGTTTATTATTTCCTTTAAAAAATTTCTGTAAAAAGATATATGGTATGCTTTAATGCTGTTATTTTCAAAATGGATACTTTAAATAAGGCATACCAGGTGATCTGAAATAAGCATATCTACATCTTCTTATACATTTAGTTACGTCTATTTTTATGGCCTTCCATTTATTATTCTCTTTGATAAATTGACCAACTTCTATGTCAGTGCCATTGGTAAGCTGAAAAAATTTAAATTTGTACTCATGTCCATCAGTACTTGTCACATAAATATTTTTAACATAACCGATTCGTTCTGTTGGATGTCTTTTTTTGATAAGATTGCACCAACCTCCATAAGTAGTATCTACATATAATTCAGCATTGTGTGCCCAGCCGTGATAGGCAGCACATAGAAAATCTTGTCCTCGCAAGTCTATATTAGAAATTTTGTATTTCCCATTTTCATTTTTTAAATATATAAATCCATAATAATATGCAAAACTTGTATTTCCATTTACAGAAGGTTCTATTACTTCAATTTCAAAAAAATATTTATATCTTTCAGGTAAGGTATTTTTATTAGTTAAATTATTAAGTTTTATCAAACTAATATGACCAGTGTTTTTAAATAATTTCATGTAGTTAGTGAAAGATACATTTGCCTGGTATTCTGATGTGAAAAAGTTGTATGAAATTGGATAAGGGGCTAAAGCATTTCCAATGGTTCCACATCCACCTTTTGACATATTAGAAGCTTCTTTTAATATACTAAAATAATTTATAATAGTATGCCTGGGAGAAGAGAATAGGTAAGCTGGTAAATCTATCTGATTATAATATTTATCAAAAAAATCATAGTCAAAGTTTCTAATATTTAGTGATGGTAATTTTGAAGGTCTAAAATACTTTTCATTACGTTTAAATATATAATAATCATTGTTATTTGAATTTATCAAAGTTTATACACTTCCACATTAATAGTTAACAATAATAGTATATTGAATTCATCTATAGTAGGTGTAAATTTGAAGAATAATAGTAATGTCATTGGTATTCTTTATAGTAAATGTTGTAATACAATGTAAAAAAGGCAACCAAAGCTGTCTATCTTCCTTGTTACAATTAAATACCGCAATACTAGTACCGATAAGCAAGATAGATATTATGAAAATCTTTTCGTAGATGGGACAAAAATTGAAGCTAATGCTAATAGATATACATTTGTTTGGAAGAAATCCGTCAACAAAAATGAAACAAAAATGTTTGTAAAAATACTCAAATGTATTAAAACAATCAATCCTGAGTATATAACTAACTTCGCACTTACAAAAGAAACGCTGCTGGATGACATAGAAAAGGTATTGAATTATCTTGAGGAAAAGCGTCAGCAGGATAAGATGGAGTTTGTCCGTGGTATTGGAAAGCGAAAGACAAAGCTCCAAAAGCTCAAGGAAGAACTTGAAGATTACTATGAGCGTCAAGAAAAATATAATACTCATAATCAACTGTTTGATGGAAGAAATAGTTATTCTAAGACAGATCCTGATGCAACTTTCATGCATATGAAAAATGACCATATGTGAAACTCACAACTGAAACCAGGATACAATGTTGAGATTGGCGTTGAAAGCGAGTATGTCACAGGAGTTGGAGTGTTCCAAGACAGGAGTGATACTACCACATTGATTCCTTTTCTTAAGAATCTACAATCAAATCTTGGAGCGACTTATCAAAATGTAATTGCAGATTCTGGATATGAGAGCGAAGAGAATTATTTGTATTTAGAAAAGAATACTGAGAATTACTACATAAAGCCTCAGACATATGAGAAGTGGAAGAAGAAAAGCTTTAAGAACAACATAAGCAAACGGGAGAATATGACCTATGATGAAGAAAAAGATGAGTATATCTGCCACAATGGGAAACACTTACTACCTGTTGGTATAACGCATAGAACATCAGCAACTGGATATAAATCAGAAATAACTATATGTGAGTGTGATGATTGCAGTTCATGTAAATTTAAGCCCAAATGCACTAAAGCTGCAGGAAATCGAAGGATGCAAGTATCCAAAACCTTTGTTGAAAAACGCCAAATATCCCTTGAAAACATAACTTCTTCCAAAGGAATTCTATTAAGAGTTAATCGCTCAATACAAGTTGAGGGTGCTTTTGGTGTTCTCAAAAATGACTATCAATTTAATCGATTTTTAACATGTGGCAAAAGCAGTGTAAAAACTGAATTTATACTGCTTTGTTTTGCATATAACATAAATAAGTTACACTCAAAAATACAAAATGAAAGATGTAGAATGCATCTTCATAAAATCAAGCCTGCCTAAATTCTAAGAAAAAATTTATAAAATAAGGGAAGCTTTATTAAGTTCGTCCAAAAAAATAATCCGAGAAAGGGAGATGTAAAAAAATATCCCTTCTCGGATCATTTTTTATTTTAATGCTAAAAAGTGGCATCGCTGACTACTTTAAAGTAGTTTTGCGACAGCCCCTTTTTTAGGAGCTATAAGCACCCTTAACATATGTTACAATATAAAACTATAATCTATTAATAGGTTACAGTTTTACTATATACAGTACCTGATTCAGTGTTATTTTCGCCACTTACAGAGTAATCAGCCTTAACTCTATATTCTCCATTTGAAACTGTGTATTCCTCCGATATATAAGCAGATGGAGAAGCTGAAGAAGATTTTGACCAGCTTTTTACACTTGACCATAAACCATTTGATTTTTTTGTAGAGTGCATGTGAGAGTGAGATGAATAGTTTTACCTAATAGTGTTTTCTGAACACTACCTTTAATTGTGGACGTTCCTCCAGAAATATCCAATGTACTGCTTGTACTATTTATATTATAGTATAGAGGAGAGATAATGGGTATTTCATTGAAATTCATTGTGCTTTCAGATGCAAATGCACATACTGACATAAAAACACTTGAAATGATCATAAAAATCGCAAATACAGCAGAAGCTATTACTTTTTTTAGCATAAAAACCTCCTTATAATAAGGCTAGTCGTTATGCAACCAGCCTTTCGTCAGTTACTGATTACCAACATATTCTTTAATTTGGCTAATCATTTCTTCAGCATCTGCATTTGTAACCATAATGTTTGAATCGGTATTTACTTTAGCAGCTCTTGATGTATCTAAACTTTTTGAATTTAAAGAATTCAATTTTCCATTAGAATATACTAGTCTTCCCTGCGGGCCGCTTAAAATTCTATAAGTTCCATCATTGTTCTTTTTGCAGAAGATTAGAATTTCATCGCCAGCTTGGAGCAAAGGGTCATCGGAAATTTCAACAATTTTTTCGTCTGTTTCTCCCCCTGTCATTACAATAGTAAAAGTCTCATTCGCATTAGTATTGTATACAGGAGTTATTACTTCAACGGCAAATTCAGATAAAAGTATATTTTGTTCAGTATATGTGTCTGAGACCCCATCTACTTTAACCAATGCAATTGCATCACTTGCCTGAGAGATTTCTTCAATGTCGCGATAGTTGTAAATCCAACTTGCATTCAGATATTCAACTTGTTTTTTGTTATTATTCTGTAACATATAGCCGCTAGCAAAAACAACAACCAGCAGCAACGCGGATACAGAGGCAACAAAAATACGTTTTGAAATTTTCATAATAATTTTACCTCCTTAATAAAGATAATTTGCTCCATTTTTATCATCGGTCTGTGGTGTAGTTAATTGGTAGCCACCATACCTACTATTTGTTCCCTACGTATAAGCATTCATGATTGTTTTTGTAGTACCGTTTTCATTAAGTCCCAGACCATGTCCAAATTCATGAACAGCCACGGACTTCAATGCACCATCGCTGTTCCATGTATTTGTGGCTGACATATTAAGTGATATTATCACGGAAGTATAGTAACCTCCTGATGCAGTAGCTGATATTAGTCCGTCCCAAGATACACTAGGCATTGTAACTTCTGAAGCGTATATATCGAAAGAAGCGTTATTTGAAAATGTCACATCAGTTGTGTTCCAAGCAGTGCTTAAGAGTTATCATACCAGATTAAGTTTTGTATTCCTTGATTAGAAAAATATTTTGCTGGATATCCATTCAACAATGTTTCTTTAACTTTTATTCCCTCTGTATTAATATGCAATGCAACTTTATCCAATTTTTGTTGTTGGTATATGACAAAATCACTACCGCTTAAATATTCCAAATAGACACTGCCGTCCAAATCTTCTGTACTAATTGTAAAATCATTTGGAATATAAGCAGGCTTAAAGGCTGTAAATTCATCATTTAGGCTTGCATTAGAACTATCGAAGAAAATTTTCGTGTATTTCTCATATATGTTGGATATGAATTCAAAAACCGTTTCATGCATGGCAGAATCACTTATTGAAGTGGCAAACAGTAGAATAATAGTCGCTATAAGAATTGTTACCTGTTTACGGAATCAGTATTTTACAGTGGTTGATTTATTTTTACTTTGTCTTATGAGCTTTCTATAAGCTTTCTCATTCTCTTTTCAAAATTTGGGGAAAATTGGTGACATATATCTTCATTGTTTGGAAGCGAATTTAAATAATATTTTTCAGCTTTCCATAGAGATTCTTTTAGTTGTTCATCATCAAAACTATAGGACATTTTTATTTTTCCTTCTCTAAAGAAACTTGAATTCTTTGTTTTGCACGTTCTATACGTTTGCGTACCGTAGCTTCATTAATATTCAACAAAGTTGCTATTTCTTTATTAGTTAATTCATGTATAAATTTTAAAGTAACTATGTCTCTGTATATTATCGGTAATTTCATAATAGCCTTGCCTAAGCCACCTAATTGTTCTAAATTGGTATTATCTTTATATTCTAAAAGTACATCTTCAAAATCTTCATAAATCATATACTCTACTTTCTCAAGAGGAATATACCATCTTTTTTTACGATGATTGTATAGATTAATAGACTGATTCCTAACAATAATAACAATCCAGCTTCTTGTTCTGTAACAATCTACATCCTGTATTTTATCTAAATTTTCTATGATTTTGACAAACGAATCATGTACAGCATCTTCAGCCCAAAGTATATTTTTTAGAATACCATTTGCAATATAAAACATTAATTTATTGTATTTCTTATATATCAATTCAAATTTTGATTTGTTTTCATATGTATCTAACATGGATAAATAGGAAATCAGCATAATATACCCCCTTAAAATTTTGGCAACATTATTAATCTCTTACTTTATTAAAACAACATTTGATACAGTATGCAGAATAAAATTTAAATTTAACTATAGAAAATTGGATTATAGTTATTATACCAACAACGTTAGAGTAGCCTATAATGTTGTTGGTATAATTCTTACAAAAATAACCTATTTTTCTGTTTTTTCATTCCTCTTTGAAATAAAGGAACGAGAACCCTCATCAGTGTTGTAAAATGCGATTTTCAAGTCTACTATATTGAGATTCTTCTTTAATTCATCTATTTGCTTTAAAATATCCTTACGATGATTTCGCATTATTTCTTTTCGCAAAACCACTGTTTCAGGTCCTTGCATACATAGGTCTATATATTGTTTAATCTTTTTGATTTGCATCCCCGTGTTTTTCAAACAGCAAATCAGTTTTACAAAATCAAGATCCGTTTCGGAAAACTCCCTATGTCCACTTTTACCACGGGATATAAAAGGCAGAAGTCCTTCTTTATCGTAAAAACGGATGGTATATGGGGAAAGAACACAGATTTTTGCTACTTCATTTATTGTATACATTGAAAATCTCCTTAAAATTTTGTTAAAAGTACATTGACTTAGATATAAGTCTAAGTGATAACCTAAGTATAGGTCACAAGACAATAATTTTCAAGCATGAAATAGGAGGATTCATTATGAATAAAAATGTTAAGATAGCACTAATAACAGGTGGTAGCCGGGGAATTGGAAAAAGCTCTGCGTTGGCATTATCACGAAAGGGAATTGATGTAATCATCACATACAATAGCCAAAAGGACAAGGCTGATGCAGTGGTTAATGAAATTGAAGACAATGGTGGTAAGGCCTTTGCCTTAAGAATTGATGTGGGAGACGTGTCATCTCACAAAACATTTGTCTCCCAATTGTCGGAGATATTGAAGGAAAAGTGTAATAGAGATTCCTTTGATTTTTTGATTAACAATGCGGGATTTGCCTATAACTCTAAGTTTGGTAAAACCACAGAAGAGCAGTTTGACAGCATGATGAATGTACACTTTAAAGGCGTATACTTTTTAACTCAAAATCTGCTATCATACCTTGCCGATAACGGTAGAATTATTAATTTTTCTTCTGGCCTGGCACGTTTTACAACACCAGGATGGAGTGCCTATGCGTCAATGAAAGGGGCAGTTGAAGTTATGACAAGATATATGGCAAAAGAACTTGGCACAAGGGGAATCCGTGTTAATATGGTAGCGCCTGGAATTATTGATACAGAGTTCCATCATGGTACTTTAGATGCAGCCCCAGGAATTAAAGAGAAGATCGGCACACAAATGGCGCTTGGCAGAATCGGGCAGCCAGATGATATTGGAGGTGTTGTTGCTTCTCTTTGTAACGATGAAATGGGGTGGATTACTGGAGAAAGAATTGAAGCTTCTGGAGGTATGTTATTGTAATTAGCAAGTGCTTATTATAGGAATCAATCTTTTTTACTAAAATGGCTGTAGAACTTATCATTGTATAAGTTCTACAGCCATTTCCTCTAGTAATATTTTATAATTCTAATATTACTAGAGGAAATGTTATAGGGTAGGGACTATTAAAATCTATATCTATAAGTTTCATCACACCATTTTCATATTTATAATAAGCATAAAATCCACCTAACGAATCAGCGTGACAACTGCCAGATACATCTTCATATACCTTTAATCCATATACCCCACTATTATTGCTTCATTGGATTGCTACAATAAAACAATAATAGATAATGGGACTTCTTGTGCAAAAAAATTATTTTGGATGGTTTATTACATTATAACTAACAATTATGTGCATAATGTTTGATAATAATGTGAGTTTTATGTTATTTATAAAGGTGATTTTAGCTATACTCAATTGTAACATTTATTCTAATTTAAGATAAAGAGGTGGTAGTTGCTATGACTCTAAAAAGAATAGATAATTATCATAGATTAGCTCAAGGAATGAGAGAACATTTAATAATATTACTGAATGTTTGAAAAGGGGATAATACTTAGATTGATCTACAAAAATTTATGCATTATCCCCCAATTATTAATTTGCCTCATTTTAGGCAGGATTTATTTGTTTTTCTGAAGAAGTATTAATCTAGTATATATTATGGAAATGTAAATTATTGTAGGAAATGTATATTGAAAAATATATTTAGGATTGTTGATAATGAAAGTAAATAAAATTTTAAGTCGATTCTATGTTCATGAAATGAATGAGATAGTAGAAATTTTACTATTAATTATCTTGATTATGATTTAAAGAATGGAGTGAGCAAAGTGTTCAGTAGATATAAATATAAGATCATACCTACTAAAGAACAAAGTATAAGGAGAATAATTGGAAGTTTATTTCTCATGGTTTTTGGAATATATATGTTATGTCTATTTGCTAAAACTGTTGGAGTCATAAGTATTATAATTTCAAGTGTTATTATTTTGTTTCATTTATACATTCTTATTTTTTTAAGGAATAAACTGTCTTCTATGGAGATCAAAATAATAGCAGGAAAGTTACCAAATGACGAAGAAAAGTAATATAGATAAAAGCTTAATTTACAATGTTCTTAACTTACATCACAAGTGTAAAATTTTATGGTAAAGGCTTAACACAATACGCTGAACAGACATTTTTAGGGCAAAAGGAAATCTTGAATGATATATAAAATATGTTGATTTTAAATAGGGTAGTTAAATGTAAAGAGGATTGTGACTGATATTACATTAGACAGAATAAATAATAATTGTGAATGAACTCAAAGGATAAATGTTATTAAACGTTTGAAGAGAAGATAATAGGTTATTTATCTCTAGCGAAAGATACAGCATATATAGGTTGAATTTTCAACTAATATATGCTATTATAAATATAATATAGTTGAAAGTTCAACTATACTTATAGGAGGTAGGGATTAATGAAAGCTCTAGATAGCGATGTATTAAGGGAAATAGGAACTCTATCACGCTGTATTCATTCTATAAGTGACCTTAAATTTAAAGAGTTAAATCTGCAAAAAGGTCAGTTTACATTTTTAACAAGAATATGTGAAAATCAAGGAATTAACCAAATTGATTTATCGAACCTTTTAAAAGTTGACAAGACCACAACCACAAAGGCTATACAAAAACTTATTGAAGCAGGATATATATATAAAAAAAGAGATGATATTGATAAAAGAATGTGGAGACTTTATCCCAGGGAAAAAGCATTGAAGATATATACATTTATTATTGAAGAAGAAAATAAAAATATCGAGGTTTGTTTTAATAGTTTCAGCGTGGAGGAAAAGGAATTAGTCAGTAAATTGGTTAAGAAAATGAGAAAGAATATTGAAAATGATTGGAAAGAAATAAAAAGTTTCTAGAGGTGACTATTATGGTAAGAAAAGCAGTTATGGAAGATTTAAGAGATATTATGGAGATAATAAAGCAAACTATCGTGGAAATGGCAACCTATAACAATACTCAATGGGATGAAAATTATCCACAGGAGAAGGATTTTATGAATGATATCCAAAGAGGTGACTTATTTGTGGTAGAGCAAGAAAGAAAGTTGGCTGGTTTCATATGCATTAATAAAGTAGAACCAGTTGAGTATAATGGATTAAACTGGTCATTGAGCAAACATTGTATAGTTGTTCATAGAATGGCGGTTAATTCCATCTATAGAAGAAGTGGAATTGGTACTAAATTAATGAAATTTGCAGATAAATTAGCTTTAGAGAATAATATAGGATATTTAAAAACAGATACCTATTCAATAAATAAGAAAATGAATGCACTGTTCAAAAAATGTGGTTATGAATTTGTTGGAGAAATGAGCTTCTTAGAAAAGGAAAAGTCATTTTATTGCTATGAAAAAATATTGAATAAAGAAAAGTAGATTTATCTGTTATATATTGAATAATCGTAATTTTTTGTATAATAAATTCTAGGTAGGGCGGAATGCTTTCAAAGTGAATGGTCTAATAAACAATGAGAATTTAAATATGTACAAAGGCTTAGTTTAGGGAGGATTTTATGATAACTCTTTCAAACAATTCTGATTCTATAATAGTAGTTTTACATGAAATATATGGTATTAACCAACATATAAAACAGGTCTGTGAATACTATAATCAGGCTGGGTTTGATATTATTTGTCCTGACTTACTGAATTTAAGTAAATCTTTTGATTATCATTATGAAGAAGATGCTTATAAATATTTCATGAAGAATGTGGGTTTTAGTTTGGCATCTCAACAAGTTAAGAATCTTATATCACAGTTAAACTATAAATATAAACATATATTTATACTAGGATACAGCATAGGGGCAACAATCGCATGGTTATGTAGTGATATGGAGATTAGATGTGATGGTGTAATTGGGTATTATGGTTCACGAATAAGAGATTATTTATACATTATTCCTAAGTGCAAAACATTGTTAATATTTGCCCATAAAGAAGAGTCATTTAGAGTGAATAGCTTACTATGTACTCTTAAGAAAAAGGCAAATGTAAATGCTTATATGTTAAGTGGCGTTCATGGGTTTAGTGACCCATTTTCCCCAAACTACTGCGATAAGTCATATCGAGAAGCAGAAAAATTAGTAAATGATTTTTTAAAAGAAAATAATCAATATTGAATAAAAAAGATATTATGATGACACATTTTCTTATAACATTTTATTTTTTATATAACATATCTATATGTGGAATGTCATCTTCTAAATACTCATTCGAAGTCTCCTTAAAATGAAGACTTCTATAAAAGTTGACCAAATATGATTGTGCTTGGATCTTAATTTCTTTTTCATTTAAATTTAGTTTTGTAAACTTGATTGCCTTTAACATCATTTTTCTTGCTATACCTTTACCACGATAATTTTTATGTACTAACACCCGTCCAATAGATATTTCATCATAGGAAACTCCTTTTTCTAGGATTCTTAAGTATGCAATAATTTTTCCCTTTTCTTGAAGATATAAATGGTATGAGTTTTCATCTTTACCGTCACAATCTTGGTAAGCACACTGTTGTTCTACAATGAATACTTCATTTCTTATTTCTAAAATCTTATATATTTCTTCAACCTTTAATTCTTCAAATTTTTTTAATTCCCAATTCAATGTTCTATCTCCTTTTAACCATATATGACAAATATTTATATTATTACATAAATATTTTTACTTTGCTTATTAATCATTCTATCACAATTGTATATATGTTATATTTTAAAACAGAATATGTTCATTTTCACTAGTGAAGGCACGGTAGGTGAACCTACCGTACCTTACCCCAAATCCAATTTGTTTTAAGATATCTTTATTCAGTAATGATAAATTTTTATAGCATAATAATTTATCATTTATTCATAAACTTATATTTCATCAAGAGACTTATTTGTAGGGCTTTGTATCCAATTTCCCTTATAATCATATCGTGAACCATGACAAGGACAATCCCAAGTTAATTCATCAGCATTCCAGTGGAGTTCACACCCTAGATGAGCACATTTGGTTGATACTGTAAATACATTTTCATCGTTATCTTTATAAACTCCAACCTTTTGATCTTTGTATTCTACAACCCCTCCATGGCCTTTTTGAATATTTTCTAAATTTTTATTAGGAATATCTATTCTTTGTGCAATAAAGTTCTTTGCTGTTATTATAAGATCATTAGCAGCATTTTCCATAGATGACGATGCATCAAATCTTCTAGGTGAAAATATTTCCGAAAAGTCATTTTCATTTTCAAGAATCATATCACTTATTATCATTGCAGATGCCATTGAACTCGTCATCCCCCATTTTTTAAATCCCGTTTCAACGTAGATATTAGGGGTTTTTGATGAATAATGCCCTATGTAAGGTATATTATCTAAGGTCATACAATCTTGTGCTGACCAATGATATTTTTCTATGGAATTTGGATAAAATTCTTTGGCTGCTTTTCTTAACTTATCATAAGCTCCACCTTCCTCATTTTCACCGGTTCTTTGAGTTATACCTCCAAACAATAACAAATTTTTGTAATTTCTAAATGAATATGCGGTTTTATCAATGCCTATATACATTCCATTTACATCTTGTGCATTTTCTAAAGCTATAACATAAGATCTTTCCTGGTGCATTTTCATAAAATAATAGCCTGGAGTGTTTAAAAATGGATAATGAGTTGCTACTACTATTTTATTTGCTTTAATTTTTATTCCATCCTTTGTAACTACAGAGTTTTCTTCAGTAATATCAAGTGCTGTTGTATTTTCATAAATAGTGAGTTTTTCTGAAATTGGTCTTAAAAATTCAAGAGGATTAAACTGTGCTTGATTCTTAAATTTCAACGCTTTTTTAATCTTAAAAGGAAGGTTTAACTCATCGACTAATTCCGCATCGATTCTTAACTTCTTAGCTGCATTATATTCATCTTCAAGACTTTGAGTATTATCTAAAGAATACACATATGAATCCTTGTATTCAAAATTACAATCAATATTTTCTTCATCAATTATTTGCTTATATTTTTGTATTGCAAGTCCATTAGCCTTAGCATATTGCCTTGCTCCCTCTTCACCAAATTCCTTTATTAAGTTATTATAAATTAGGTCATGTTGACATGTTATCTTCGCAGTTGTATTTTTCGTAACTCCACCTGCGATGCTTTTTGCATCAATAACGACAACTTCTCTTCCACTCTTATTAAGTATATATGCTGTTAGAAGTCCAGCCATCCCAGCCCCTATTATGACAATATCACATTCTATATTTTTATTTAAGGTTTCTCTTTTTCTAAAATTAACCTCAGAATTCCATACACTTTCCATGTAAATCACCTCATGCTTAGTATTCCATTTTTTTTGTAATATACACAGATTTTTATTATAGAATCTGTAAGAATAGCTGCTTTTCCGGACAGTCTTTATGCTGTCGGATTTTCTGCTGACAAAGATTAATCTGATGATTTGCTACTTGAAGCTGTTGCTCAGCTTGCTGTTTCTATGTAGAGTTATTAATCATAATTACACCCCCTAACACTTTAAGTTTTTGATAGCTTGCTTTATTTAAGGTAATCTTATTCTTATAATGAATTATTTTACAAAAGAATGGTATGAACTATGTCAAAAAAACAATGCTTATTTACTTTTATATGTGGCAGTTATAAATCATTATATCTCAAACCTTGTTGTTCTTGCCCCAATCACACATATACTTAACAATCGGCATGAGACTTTGTCCATTTTGAGTGAGGGAATATTCTACTTTTGGAGGAATTTGGGCATACTCCTTTCGTAATATAATATTTTTATTTTCTAACTCTTTTAATTGTGAACTTAACATCTTATGAGTAATACCATTAATATTCTTTTTTAAAACTCCATATCTCACCGTACCCATACAAGCAAGTAGATAAATTATTTTTAATTTCCATTTTCCACTTATAACTGATAAAGTGTATTCAAATGGTTCTTTACTATTGATATAACAAAGTTTTTGGGACATATTTTCACTCTCCTTTATGATAGTATATAACAAAAAAGTGCATACTATCATTTTTTTTCAACTAATTTATAATAAAAATTAGTTGAAACTTAAATTAAAAATAAGGAGAGATGATATATATGATTATTGATGGGCATTCTCATGTTGTTTTACCAGTTGAACAACATATTGAAACAATGGATAAAGCAGGTGTTGATAAAACAATCCTATTTGCAACAACAGTACATCCGGAAAAAGCAGATAACTTAGAAGGTTTAAAAAATGAGATGAAAACTTTAAATGATATTGTATCTGGCAAAAGAAATTCCTTATTAGATGCAAAAGTTAAGTCCATGGATGAGCTTAAAAAGGTAATCCATAAATATCCATCCAGATATGTAGGATTTGGCACTGTACCTGTTGGATTGAATCAAAATGACACGAACTTATATATTGAAGAGAATATAGTAAAAAATAAATATGTTGGTCTGGGTGAGTTTACACTTCCAAGTGGACAAATAAAAATATTAACTGTCATTTTTCAGGCTTCTATGATATTTGGTAAATTGCCAATTTGGATACACACATTTAATCCTTTGATTTTACAAGATATCAAGGAAATTAGCAAATTGAGTAAAGCATTTCCACATATTCCTGTTATATTGGGACATATGGGAGGAAGTAACTGGTTGATGGCCATAGAGCTTGCAAAAGAGATACCAAATTTATATCTTGATACGTCTGCTTATTTTTCCATACTTGTTTTGAAGATAGCTATAAATGAGGTTCCACTGAAATGTATTTTTGGTGTAGATATGCCCTATGGGGATTTAGAGTTATCAAAGGAAGCTATTAAAAAAGTATGTAATGAATCATATATTGCCAATGCTGTTTTAGGTGATAATATAGCAAAATTATTAAAGCTTTAAGATTTTATATGGTAACATGAACTTTGTAATAATCAATGATAACAAAATATTTCTATATAAGTTATCCAGCTATGTTTTAACTGCTCCAATAAATCACATCAAATCGTAAAAGTCGATTGAATTAATTAAAATAATGATATTATCAATATATTCCTTTTATGGTAAACTGCTATTAACTATAGTATAAATGAATTTTAGGGGTAGGGAATTATAGACAGTCATTCTATTAAAAAGCAGGCTCACTCACCGGGTGCTGATGTATGCGGAATTACAGTAAATCAAAAAATATAGAGAAATATACCCAATTTCTATGGTGTTTGGGTATTTATAAAATTATTTAGGAGGTTATTCTTATGCCATTAGTTAAAATTGAAATATTTAAAGGAAAAACTGCTGAGTATAAAAAAGCAATACTGAATGGAGTACATTCAGCATTAGTGCAAGCATTCAAAATTCCTGACGATGATAGAATGCAGAGACTATATGAGCTAGATAGAGAAAATTTTGAAGTAACACCGACAAAAACGGAACAATGTACACTTATTGAAATAACTGCATTTAAAGGTAGAAGCGTTGAAGCAAAACGAAAGTTATATAGAGAAATTGTAAATAACTTAAAAATGGATCCTGGTATAGATGGCGAGGATATAGTAATAGTTATTAACGAACCACCTTTGGAAAATTGGGGAGTTAGAGGTGGAAAACCAGCAAATGAAGTTAACTTGGGATTTAAAATAGAAGTCTAAATGACAACTTTCCTATGACTTTCACCTAATGATTGATAGAATAAATGGATATAGCAGTGGAATAGGATTACAAGACGGTTTTGTGGAATGTTCAACCTATTGAATGAACCTTTCTTAACTATAAAATATAAATTAATTATGAGGAGCAAGTGATGAAAAGAAAATATATAATTTTAATATTGATATTTCTATTAATAAGCTGTTGTTCTTTTTCAGGTTGTAATAATCCATTTCATGGTAATGAAAAACAATCAACAATGTCTAATAATGTAATAAAAGAATCAAATAAAGAGTTAATGATGAATACTATTAAAACATTAGCTATGACTAGTAGACAGGTTGGTTCAAACAGTGAAAAAAAAGCTTGTGAATACATAAAAAATAAACTTGAATCATATGGATATAAACCGCAGTTACAAACATTTCCTATACCCTCTGATTACTCAGAAAGTGGTAAAGTAAAGTTTAATAGCAGTCAGAATTTAATAGCAGTTAAAAAAAGTAAATCAAATTATAATAAAGCCATAATAATCATTTGTGCACATTACGATTGTGAGGAAAATTCTGTTGGAGCAAATGACAATGCTTCCGGAGTTTCGGTAGTTATAGAAACATCTAGATTGTTAAGAAATGTATCAAGTGATTATGAACTGAGATTTATTTTTTTTGGAGGAGAAGAAATAGGTTTCTTAGGTTCTAGATATTATATAAAAAATTTATCTTCTAATGATAAAAAAAATATAAAGGCAGTTATAAACATTGACTCAATAGCACAAAAAGATGGTAGTAAACCATGTATATTTACTATGAGCGGCAAGAAAAATTCTGCTACTATGTTATTGAAAAATATCCCAAAAGATATGAATTTGAAAAAATCAATTAGAGAATTTAGTGATTATACTGCGTTTGATGAGGTGGGAACTCCAGCATTATGTATAGGACAAGTTTATGATAAAAAGTTAAAAATAAACGGCCCACAAGATGTAATTTCAACTATAGATGAATCAAAACTTAAATTAGTTGCGGATATTATTATAGGTTCGTTAGCTAATTAGAAGTTTACATATGATATAAATAGCGAAATAGATTTGTAAATTTGTTAGGGAAAGTGGTTTTAATAGTGATTTAATAACTTTATTAGAAATATTATTATTCATAGTTTTTATTTTATTAATCTGTAAAAAACGGAATATAAATCTATTTTAATGGGGAGCTTTCATCTTAATGTTATTATTTCACTTATATTATCAACTATAGCAACACCTATATTTGAAGAGTTAATTTTTAGAGGATATGTGTGGAATGAATTTAAACATTACTATAAAAATGAATTTATTATTTATGTAATTAGTACATAGTTTTATGAATACTTTTGGAAGGTAATTATAAATAAGGAATATAATTCATAATCGAAGTTAATTCGGAATAGTAAGAAACTGCGAATTAACATATGGAACAATGCGATTTATGAAATATATAAAAAATATGGGTGGTGGGATTATGTTAATAAATCATTTAGGGAGGTGCCCTATTATTGATACCAGTGCTTTTATTGCTACAGGAGCTTCTATATTCCATGGAGCAAAGCTATGCAAAGGTTCAGAAGTTAGAATAAATGGAGTTGTTCATATAAAAACTATTCTTCCAGAGAATGGATTTGTTCCTATCGGATGGATAACTATTGGTAATCCAGTTAAAATTTTACCTACTGAAAAACATGATGATATTTGGTCAATACAAGAATCCTTAAACTTTCCTAGATATGTTTATGGTGTAGATCGAGAGCTTGAAGCAGAAAATACTATGCCTGAAATTATGAAAATGATGACGAATGCTTTAAGAATGCATAAAGATGATGAGATAATTTAAAAGCTAGTTAACATTATTTTTATTGGATTTATCTATCATAAATTCAAGATATCCAAACAATAGTAATTTGTTGTGAATATTTAAAATACGAAAAGGGGATAGTATGAATATGGCATTTCAAAAAATAAAGATAGATATATATTTTCATTTACTTTTTGTAACAATAATTACAATAATAATATCAAATGTTATATTATTTTTTGCATACAATAAAATTGTACTGATTGTGTGTTCAGGTATTAGTCTGATTTTTATGTTGGCATATTTAAGATCTTACTTTGATAGACAGAAGTTACTTGTAATGAGCAGAGTTGTTTTTATAATTGGAGTTGTCTTAGGGATAACTATTGGTAACTTAATGGATTCTGATATTTTTTTAGGAGTGCTTATAGCTGTGCCACTTGCAGATATGTTGAGTTTTACAAAAACAAAAGTAGGAGAAAACAGCACAAATGCAAGAATTCTTAAAAACTTTTCATTGGCACCTAAATTAGTTATTTATGTTAAGAAAAAAAAAGATCATCTTATTCCTTTAATTGGTGTAGGGGATATCTGCTTTTATTCACTACTAATAAGTTTTGTACATAAGCTAAGCTCAAAATTGACATTTAGATACGATATTTTTCTAATTATGGGATGTCTGTTTAACTGTATTTTAATAATGTTAATTCATAGAAAAAAGTGGTTTAAAGGATTTCCAGCTACATCAGGTCCAGCAGTATTGACATTTGTATTTTTTTTATGTAATAAGTTATTTTAAATTAGATTATTTGTACGTTTAACGAAAAAATCAGTAATACAGATTAAATATGCCTAGTCCTGCATCCATGTCATCGAGTGCAAGGTAAAACCTAAAATGTAGTAGTATCAATACCTTAACGTACATATACATTTTAAGGATCAACCGGATCGTGGTGGTCTTACCAGCACCGTTCTGACCGACAAATCCCATGATATATCCTATCGGCAAAGTAAAAGGGATATTATTCAATGAAAAATCTTTATAGCTCTTACAAAGCTTTTGTATTTCAATAGCATTATTCATATGGATTTCCCTCCAACATAGATTTAAGTATTTGTAATAATTCTTTTTGAGGCAATTTAGCTATCTTAGCAGCATTTATAGCAGTGGCAAAACCATCTTCAATTTTACGAAGCAGCTGTTCACGTACCAGCTCACTGTCTTTCGGAGAAACAAAGCAGCCTCTACCTTGAATACTTACAATAAAACCCTCCTGCTCTAAATCAGAGTAAGCTCTTGTTGTAGTAACTACACTTATTTTTAATTCACTGGCAAGCTGCCTAATGGATGGAAGCATATCTCCTTCATTTAATTCATCACTAAGTATGGCTTCTTTAATTTGGTCTTTAATCTGTTCATAATCTTAAAGGAGTAAAGTGAGAATGCCGTAAGGGTAGTAATTAAGAGCATTATTTAGATATAAATAGAAAATTAATAAATTTGAAATGTCTTCTTATATATTGAGGAAATGTGGTACTATCCATAAATTGTGATTAACATAGCGTCAACCTCTATAATTGTAGTTAGAGAGGAGGGAATGGCTTGAATCAAAAACTATATAGTATTACTGAACTTGCAAACGAATCATCTGTTTCTACTCGAACACTGCGATATTATGATAAAAAGGGACTATTGATACCATCACATTATAATAAATTGGGTTATCGTATGTATACAGATAACGATTTAGTAAAGTTACAGTATATTTTAGCATTAAAATTTCTTGGATTTTCGTTGTCAGAAATTGACCTGTTTATCAAAGCAAGTCCACATAAGTTTGAAGAAGTCCTTTATCGACAAAAGATGATGATGGAAGATAAAAAAGTGCAAATAGAAACAGTCATTAGTGCGATTGAAGAAACAGAAAAATTATTGAAAATAAGCAATTATGATTATAAATCAATTGCAAAAGTGATTCAAGCAGTACAAATGGAGCTAAAACCAATCTGGATGAAGAAATACTTAACAACTGAACAACGAGAATACATGAGGGAATTGGCAAAGAAGTCATATAGTAAAGAGGCATTGAAAAAATTGGCAGAGAGAGGATGGACTGAAGAAAATCAGAAAAGTTTTAATGAGAAATATACTCTTTTCCGTACAGAACTTAAAAAGTTAGTTGAACAGAGAGCAGACCCAGCAAGTCCAGAAGCTCAGATAGTTGGGCAATTGCTGTATGATATAAACAATGAACGTATTCAAGGAGACCCTTATATACTGACGTATGGACATATATATGGTTATAACAAGTTAATCTTCTAAAAATTTCAATAAATACTTTCATGGAGTGCTGC